>NZ_JASJSQ010000038.1:0-44206 GCF_030236855.1 Stenotrophomonas maltophilia group sp. Smal13 | reverse complement strand
ACCCGTGAAATCCCCCAACAGGAGCTCTCCCATGTGTTCGATCTTCGGAATCTTCGGCCTGCAGGCCGGTGACGATCTTCCCGCCCTGCGTCGCCATGCGCTGGAACTGTCGCAGCGCCAGCGCCACCGTGGCCCGGACTGGAGCGGCGTGTACCTCGACGAAGGTGCGCTGCTGGTCCATGAGCGGCTGGCCATCGTCGACCCGGCCGGTGGTTCGCAGCCGCTGCTGTCGGCCGATGGCCAGCTGGCGCTCGCGGTGAACGGCGAGATCTACAACCACCAGGCATTGAAGGCGGCGCTGACCACCGCCTACGACTTCCAGACCGGCTCGGACTGCGAGGTGATCAACGCGCTGTATCGCCAGGGCAGTTCGCCGGCGCAGTGGCTGGAACAGCTCAACGGCATCTTCGCCTTCGCGCTGTGGGACCGAGACAGCGGGCGCGTGCTGGTGGCGCGTGACCCGGTGGGCGTGGTGCCGCTGTACTGGGGCCACGATGCCCAGGGGCGCCTGCGGGTGGCCTCGGAAATGAAGGCGCTGGTCGACACCTGTGCCGACGTCGCACAGTTCCCGCCGGGTCACTACTTCGACAGTGCCAGCGGTGAGCTGGTGCGCTATTACCAGCAGCCGTGGCGCGACTACGCCGACGTGCAGGGCCGCCAGGCCGACCTGGCCGAACTGCGCCAGGCCTTCGAGCATGCGGTGGAGCGCCAGCTGATGAGCGACGTGCCGTATGGGGTGCTGCTGTCCGGTGGCCTGGACTCGTCGCTGGTGGCGGCGGTGGCCGCGCGCTATGCGCGTCGCCGCATCGAGGATGGCGGGCAGACCGAAGCCTGGTGGCCGCGCCTGCATTCGTTCGCGATCGGCTTGAAGGGCTCGCCCGATCTGGCGGCCGCGGCGATCGCTGCCGAGGCACTTGGTACCGTGCATCACGGCTTCGAATACACCTTCGAGGAAGGCCTCGACGCACTGCCGGAAGTGATCCGCCACATCGAAACCTACGACGTCACCACCATCCGCGCCTCGACGCCGATGTTCCTGCTGGCACGGCGGATCAAGGCGATGGGCGTGAAAATGGTGCTGTCCGGCGAGGGCAGCGATGAGATCTTTGGTGGCTACCTGTACTTCCACAAGGCGCCGGACGCACGTGAATTCCACGACGAGCTGGTGCGCAAGCTGGACGCGCTGCACAACTACGACTGCCTGCGCGCCAACAAGTCGATGATGGCCTGGGGCGTGGAGCCGCGCGTGCCGTTCCTCGATCGTGAGTTCCTTGATGTGGCGATGCGCTTCGATGCCGCGCACAAGATGGTCGGCGCCGGCTTTGGCGGGCGTCGCATCGAAAAGGCGGTGCTGCGCGAGGCGTTCGACGGCTACCTGCCGGACAGCATCCTGTGGCGGCAGAAGGAACAGTTCAGCGATGGCGTTGGCTACGGCTGGATCGATGGGCTGAAGGCGCATGCCGAAGCACAGGTGAGCGACCGTGTGTTGGCGGCGGCCGACAAGCGCTTCCCGCACAACCCGCCGCAGACCAAGGAGGCGTACTACTACCGCCACCTGTTCGAGCAGTTCTTCCCCAGCCGTGCGGCGGCCGAGACCGTGCCGGGTGGCAAGTCGATCGCCTGTTCGTCGCCGGCCGCCATTGCCTGGGACGCCAGCTTTGCCGCGGCGGCAGATCCGTCGGGCCGCGCGATCGCCGGGGTGCACGAACAGGCACTGGCCTAAGCCCTCAAAAAGGGGACGGAGGGGATTAAGTCGTTTGTGCCACTAACGACTTAATCCCCTCCGTCCCCTTTTTGTATGATCGCCCCCTGCGCATTGGGGAATGTTCATGGACGTACAGGCAGGTGGCGACGTGCCGCCCACGAAATGGGGATGGCGTTATCTGGCCTGGGCCGGGGTGCCGTTGCTGGCTGGCGTACTGCTGGCGCGGTATGCCGGGCCGGCGGCGCCCGAGGCGGTTGCCCGCGCCACCGCCGCCGATGAAGGCGGCTGGGCTCAGCATCTGGCGTCCCCACTGGGCCTGTTCCTGCTGCAGCTGCTGGTGCTGCTGCTGGTGGCCAAGGGCGCGGGTGCGCTGCTCAAGCGCTTTGGACAACCGGCGGTGATCGGTGAGATGGCCGCTGGCCTGATGATGGGGCCGCTGGTGCTCGGCAGCCTGCTGCCGCAGCTGCATGGTGCGTTGTTCCCGGCCAGCTCGCTGGGTCCGCTGGGCATGCTCAGCCAGCTGGGCGTGCTGATGTTCCTGCTGGTAGCCGGTGCCGAGCTGGACCTGGCGGCGCTGCGTGGCCGCCGGCGCTTCGCCTTCACGGTCAGCCATGCCGGTATTGCAGTGCCGTTCGTGCTCGGCGTGGCGCTGGCGATCTGGCTGTATCCGCAGCACGGTCCGCAGGGTGTGGGCTTTACTGCATTCGCATTGTTCGTCGGCATCTCCATGAGCATCACCGCGTTCCCCGTGTTGCTGCGCATCCTTGCCGATCGTGGGATCACACAGACGCCATTGGGCCAGACCGCGATCGCCTGCGCGGCATTGGGCGATGCCACCGCCTGGTGCCTGCTGGCCTTGATCGTCGCCGCCGCCCAGGCCAGCGGCTGGTTGCCGGCCAGCCTCAACCTGCTGTGCGTGGTCGTGTTCGTGGCGCTGATGCTGGGGCTGGTGAAGCCGTGGTTTGCCCGCCAGCAGATCGCGCCGGGCCGTGAGGGACGTTGGTTGCTGGGTATCCTGCTGCTGTCACTGGCGAGTGCGCTGGTCACCGAGATGCTGGGCATCCACGCGTTGTTCGGTGCATTCGCTGCGGGCGTCGCGGTATCGTCCAACGCGCAGCTGCGCGACCTGTTGATGGCCCGCGTCGAACCGTTCGCGGTGACCCTGCTGCTGCCACTGTTCTTCGCCATGACCGGCCTGCGCATGCGCGCCGATGCGCTGCAGGCCAGCGATGTCGTGTTGTGCGTGGTGGTGATCGCGGTGGCCACGACGGGCAAGCTGCTGGGTACCTTCAGTGCCGCGCGCAGTGCGGGCATGCCCACGCGCGAAGCGTGGCGGTTGGGGGCGCTGATGAACACCCGTGGTCTGATGGAGCTGATCGTGCTCAACCTGGGCTACGAGCTGGGCCTGCTCGGCGATCGGCTGTTCGCGGTGCTGGTGATCATGGCGTTGGTGACCACGGCGATGACCGGGCCGCTGCTGAACCTGATCGAGCGGCGCCGGGGCTGAGCGCTGGACGGTCGTGCCGGCCAGCGGCCGGCACGACCGCTACCGCGCCGGTACCAGCGTCATCGTGTGCTGCGCCTTGCCGGGCAGGAACGGTGTCGGCCGCCCATGCACCCAGTCCTCGTGGCCGGCGCCCCAGTACGGCGACAGCGGGTGCCCGCTCTGGCCGCCGGGCATGTGTACGATGCCGTCGGCCTCGTGGCCGGGCGAAACCACCATGCGTTCGGAGGCGCCGAAGTTCGGCGTCTGCACGCGCGGCATGTCACGGTCGCCGGGCAGCGGGTCGGCGGGCATGCACAGCCAGCGCTTGGCGATGTCCGGCAATGCACGCGCGATGGGATGGCAGAGCGCCGCGGTGTTGCGCTCTCCCCAGGTGCGCTGGGCCAGTGGGCCCTGCTTGGCCAGCTCGCTCTCGGTGCGGCGTGCGGCATCAAGCAGCAGCGCGTCCCAGCTGTCGTAGGCCGGTGGCAGCAGGTTGGCGGGGCGCTGCTGCAGCATCGGCCAGGCCACGCCTTCCAGTTGTGCCAGGCGCGGGTCCAGATAGTCATCGCCCAGCTGCGCGTTGGCCGGTGCCAGCAGTGCTTCGGACAGGGTATCCATCACCTGCGTGCGGAACGCGCGCACCACCCGGTAGCTGACCGAGCCGGCCGAGGCCCGGCCGCCCCATTGATGGCTGACCGCCTTCAAGCGCTTCAGTGCAGGGTCGTCACTGGGTTCGATGACGTCATGCAGCAACGCCCACCAGCGCTGCAGAAACACGGCGCGATCATCGAGCTGGATCGCCAGCAGGTCGTGTTCGTCGAAGCGGTCCTGGATGGCGAGCAGGTCGCGGATCTGCTGCGCACGCGCGCCGAGGTCATAGCCACCGTTGCCGACGCTGGCCAGTGCCTCGCCGTCGAGGACGCGTCCGTTGGCGGTCCACAGGCGATGGTTGGGGGGATCGATCAATGCAGGCGAGGCATCGCTGCGGATCGGCCACGGTGCGCAGTCCTGGTTGCTGGCGGCCGTGAAGCCGGCCGGCGCACAGCCGGGGCCGCGGTCAGGGCGGGCGCCGATCAGCCGCCAGGCAATGCGGCCGCTGCGGTCGCCGACCACCAGGTTCTGCGCGGGAATGCCGGCGCGGTCGGCGAAGTGCAGTGCACCGTCCAGGTCACCGGCGCGGGCCAGATCAGCGAAATCCAGGCGTACGGCGCCGGGCAGGTGTGCGACCCAGCGCAGGGCATCGCCACTGCCATCGGCATGGGTGTGCAGGATCGGCCCCCAGGCGGTTTCGCGTACCGGGAACAGCACGTCGGCCTGGCCGGCCACCGCAATGCGTTCTTCGTGCACGGTCACCGTGGCGTTGGCCGGTTCCGTGCGGTAGTCCGCCGTGTCGATGTAGCTGTTGGTGAAGCCCCAGGCGACGTGGCCGTTGCTGCCGACGATCACCGCCGGCAGGCCAGGGAGCGAGAAGCCAGTGACGTCGACCTGGCCGCCGGCGGCCTGCGGGTCCGGATAGCGCAGGCGCACCCGGAACCACAGCCCCGGCGCACGCAGGCCCAGGTGCATGTCGTCGGCGACGATGGCGCGGCCGTCCGCGGTGAGTGCGCCGGCCACCGCGAAGTTGTTGCTGCCGATGACGTCCGCCTCCTCCTGCTCGGTGCCCGGCTTTCCCTTCAATGTGCGCAGATCGAGCTGGCTGGCATCGGGCAGAATCGCATTGCCGGTGGCTTCGCCAAACAGCGGTGCATCCCACTCGGTGCCGTCGTGGGCAATCAGCGCGTACAGCGCCGGCGGCACCACCGCACGGATGCGGCTGAGGGCAAGCTCGGTCTGGTTGTTCGGGTCCTGCAGGTCGGCGTACATGGCCAGCCCGGCCAGCACGCTGTCGCTGGCCTGCCACGGTTGCGGTGACTGCCGCAGCAGCAGGTAGGCCCATGGCCGCACGGAGAGATCGGTAAGGCCTTCGTTGACGCCATCCACATAGGCGCGCACGACCGCGCCGTTGTCGCCCAGCGCGGTATCCAGATGCGCCTCGGTGCGGGCGCGCAGGCGGTGCACGCGCATGCGCTTGTCAGCTTCAATGGCCTTCGGCCCGAACAATGCCGACAGCTCGCCGGCGGCACTGCGGCGCATCAGGTCCATCTCGAAATAGCGTTCCTGCGCATGCACATGGCCGAGTGCGCGCATCGCGTCGGCCTGGCTGCCGGCAGTGATGGTGACCACCCCCAGCGCATCGCGCTCGATGGTGACCGGCTTGGCCAGGCCCGGCAGCGCATGCTCGCCGTCCAGGTCGGCCAGGCTGCCGCGCAGCAGGAGCCACAGGGCCAGTGCGGTGACCAGCACGATGGCGACCAACACACCCAGCACCCAACGCCATGTACGTCGCATCGCACGTCCTTTCCGAACTCGTGGGCCGATTGTAGCCGCAGGCGCAACTGCGACTGATTCCGATTAGATCACCGTATTTTGAAATGCGGCACCCTATGCCACATCGATTCACAGGAGCCCCCCATGAAAGGCAACCCGGACGTCATCGCCTGCCTGAAGGAACTGCTGCGCGGCGAGCTTGCTGCCCGCGACCAGTACTTCATCCATTCCCGCCGCTACGAGGACCAGGGCCTGTTCGCGCTGTACGAACGCTTGGACCACGAGATGGAAGAGGAAACCCAGCACGCCGACGCGCTGCTGCGCCGCATCCTGTTCCTCGGCGGCGACCCGGACATGCGCCCGCATGCCACCGAGCCGGGCAAGACCGTGGAAGAGATGCTGCAGAAGGATCTGGATACTGAATACGCGGTTCGGAACAATCTCGCCGCCGGCATGAAGCTGTGCGAAGAGAAGGGTGACTACGTGAGCCGCGACATGCTGCTGGCGCAGCTGAAGGACACCGAGGAAGACCACGCCTGGTGGCTGGAGCAGCAGCTGGGCCTGATCAAGCGCATCGGCCTGGAGCTGTACCAGCTGAGCAAGATCGACGGCAACGGCGCTCCGGCGCACTGAGCCGCAGGCGCCGCCGGGCCATGCCCGGTGACCACCCGGTAGAGCCGACCGCTGGTCGGCTGCTCTTCAAAAGACAGCCGACCAGCGGTCGGCTCTACCAGAAGAAGCACAGCGTTCTGTCGCCCGCCAGCATCGGAGCACCGCCAGCCAGCCTTCGCCAGCCAGCTGCTCCACCGCCCGCCAGCCGACAACGAAAAAGCCGGGGAATGCCCCGGCTTTTTCGTGTCTGGTCTCCGGCAAGGCGTGTCAACCAAGGTTGACATCCACCAGGAGGAAGGCCCCAGCCTTTATTCCACCGACAGCCCTTCCACCTTCTGCCAGCCGCGCGGCAGCAGGTGGCCGCGGGTGGCGCGGGCGCCGAGGTAGGCGTCAAGCTCGTTGAACTTCAGGCCCATCGTGCGCTGGCCACTGCGCACCTGCAGGGTCTGCCCCGGGCTGATGGCCACGATGGCGACCACGCGTTCGGTGGCGAGCTTGGCCTTGGGGATCTCGATGATCTTGTTGCCCTTGCCCTTGTCCAGTTCCGGCAGGTCGTTGGCGGCGATCGCCAGCAGGTTGCCGGAACTGGTCACCGCCACGATGCGGTCGGTGGCGACGTTGGCCACCACCGACGGGGTCAGCACGGTCGAGCCGGCTGACAGGTTCAGCATCGCCTTGCCGGCCTTGTTGCGGCCGATCAGGTTCTCGAAGCGGGTGACGAAGCCGTAGCCGTGGGTGGAGGCCAGCACGAAGCGGGTGTCCGGCTCGGCGCTGGCCAGGGTCACGAAGCTGGTGCCCGCGGCCGGCGAGAAGCGGCCGGTCAGCGGTTCACCGTTGCCACGCGCGGAGGGCAGGGTGTGCACCGGCGTCGAGTAGGCGCGGCCCTCGCTGTCGAGGAACGCGACCTGCTGCGTACTGCGCGCACGCACCGCGCCCTGCAGGGCGTCACCATCACGGTAGGACAGGGCGGACGCATCGACGTCGTGGCCCTTGGCGGCGCGGATCCAGCCCTTCTCCGACAGCACGACGGTCATCGGCTCGCTCGGCACCAGCTCGGTCTCGTCGATGGCCTGCGCGGCCTGGCGCTGCACCAGCGGCGAACGGCGTGCGTCGCCGAACTTCTTGGCATCGGCGGTCAGTTCGTCGCGGATCAGCTTCTTCAGCTTGGCCTTGCTGTCGAGGATGCCGAGGATCTTCTCGCGCTCCTTGGCCAGCTCGTCCTGCTCGCCACGGATCTTCATCTCCTCCAGGCGGGCCAGCTGCTTCAGCTTGGTTTCCAGGATGTACTCGGCCTGGTCGTCGGACAGGCCGAAGCGCGCGATCAGCGCCGCCTTCGGTTCGTCCTCGGTACGGATGATGTGGATCACCTCGTCCAGGTTGAGGAACGCGACCAGCAGGCCTTCCAGCAGGTGCAGGCGGCGCTCGACCTTCTGCAGGCGGTGCTGCAGGCGGCGGGTGACGGTGTTGCTGCGGAAGGTCAGCCATTCGCTGAGCAGCATCTTCAGGTTCTTCACCTGCGGACGGCCGTCCAGCCCGATCACGTTGAGGTTGACGCGGTAGCTGCGTTCCATGTCCGTGGTCGCGAACAGGTGGCCCATCAGCTGCTCGGCGTCGACGCGGTTGGAACGCGGCACCAGCACCACGCGCACCGGGTTGGCGTGGTCGGACTCATCACGGATGTCTTCCAGCCACGGCAGCTTCTTGGCGCGCATCTGCGCGGCGATCTGCTCGATCACCTTCGACGGCGACACCTGGAACGGCAGCGCGGTGACCACGATGTTGTGTGCTTCCTTGGTGAAGGTCGCACGTGCGCGCACGCTGCCGTTGCCGGTTTCGTAGATGTTCCGCAGATCGTTGGCCGCGGTGATGATCTCGGCGCTGGACGGATAGTCCGGGCCCTGCACGTGCTCGCACAGGTCGCGCACGCTGGCATCGGGGTTGTCCAGCAGGTGCAGCAGTGCGCTGACGATCTCGTTGAGATTGTGCGGCGGCACGTCGGTGGCCATGCCCACGGCGATGCCGGTGGTGCCGTTCAGCAGCAGGTGCGGCAGCCGTGCCGGCATCCAGGTCGGCTCCTGCAGGGTGCCGTCGAAGTTCGGTGCCCAGTCGGTGGTGCCCTGGCCCAGTTCGCCCAGCAGCACTTCGGCAATCGGGGTCAGCTTGGATTCGGTGTAACGCATCGCCGCGAACGACTTCGGGTCGTCGCTGGAGCCGAAGTTGCCCTGGCCCTCGATCAGCGGGTAGCGGTACGAGAACGGCTGTGCCATCAGCACCAGCGCCTCGTAGCACGCGCTGTCGCCATGCGGGTGGTACTTACCGATGACGTCACCGACGGTGCGCGCGGACTTCTTCGGCTTGGACGCGGCATTCAGGCCCAGCTCGCTCATCGAATAGATGATGCGGCGCTGCACCGGCTTCAGGCCGTCGCCGATGAACGGCAGGGCGCGGTCCAGGACCACGTACATCGAGTAGTCGAGGTAGGCGCGTTCAGCGTACTCGCGCAGCGGCAGTTGTTCGAATCCGTGGAACACGGGGCGGGCAAGTTCGGTCATGCGGCGTTGTTACCTGTTGTCGGGAGGCGGCGACGGCGGTCGCCGCTCGCAATCCTGTGATTATCCGGATGCGGCGGGGGATGCCAAGCCGCGCGCAGGGTCCAGCCCGGTTTCCAGGCCGTGTCCGGCCCGTGCCAGGTAGCGCCCCGGTGGCAGCCCGAAGTGGCGGCGGAACACGGTGACGAAGGCGCTGGCGCTGCTGAAGCCCAGCGCGTGGGCGATATCGGCCACGCTGCGGCCGTCGGTCAGCTGGCGCAGGGCTTCGGACAGCCGGGCCTGCTGCCGCCACTGGGCGAAGCTGAGCGTGGTCTCGTCGCGGAAGTGGCGGGTCAGGCTGCGCGGCGACAGTCCGGCCCAGTGCGCCCATTCGGCCAGGCTGCGCTCGTCGGACGGGTCGGCCAGCAGCTGCGAGGCGATCTTCAGCAGGCGCCGGTCATGCGGCATCGGCAGGTGCATGCGCTGGCGCGGCGCGGTACGGATCTCGTCCAGCAGCACCTCGATGATGTGCTGGCGCTCGGGCGTGGTGTTGTAGCCCAGCGGCCATTCGCAGATGCGGTCGGCCAGCGCCTGCGCCAGCTTGGACAGGCCCAGTACGCAGGGATCGGCGGGCAGGGTGGCGCAGGCCGGTGCGGCCAGCGCCATGCCCCAGCCACGCAGCGGGCCGTCGAGGGTGACCGTATGCGGCTCCAGCGGCGGCATCCAGCCGGCCGAGCCCGGCGCCAGTGACCACGTTCCGTGCGAGGTGCGGGTGGTCAACAGGCCGCGTTCGACGCAGATCAGCTGCGCGCGCTGATGGTGGTGCCAGTCCACTTCACGGACCAGGCCCAAGGGGCTGTCGAAGCGGAAGGCGACAACCGGTGGCCCGTCATTGCGCTCGAACCAATCCAGGGCGTCGTCGCGCAGCAACCGCTTGGGAGGGGGGATTTCTGCCTTGTTCATCATATCCGCTGGCTGAAATGTGTCATCCATTGGCTGAATTGTACTACCGGGCCACCTGACCAGATCATTAAGGTAGGCGCCTTCGTTGATCCAGCCCGCTGCTGCAACACAGCATTCGATGCCAGATCGAATATTTCCATTGAGAAATATTTTTTTTGGAAGAGAATGCTCCCCCATGATCTGCCCTGCAACCACTCCCCCCAGCTTCGGCCTGCTGCTGCGCCAGGTGCGCGACGGCCTGGTCCGTCAACTCGACGCATCCATGGCTGAAGAAGACCTGGGTATCGGCTTCACCCATTACATCGGGCTGAAGGTGCTTTCCAACATGGCTCCGTGCACGGCCAACGAGCTGGCCCAGGCCATCGACCAGGTGCCCAGTGCGGTGACCCGCCTGCTGGACAAGCTGGAGTCGCTGGGCTGCGTCCGCCGCGAACCGCATGCCCAGGACCGGCGTGCGCTGCAGATCGTGCTGACCGATGAAGGCCGCGCACTGTGGGCGCGGCTGAAGCTGCGTGGCGACGCGGTGATGGATTACGCCCTGCGTGATCTTTCCGCCGACGAGCGCACGCAGCTGCTGTCCCTCCTCACCCGAATCCGCGATTCCCTGACGACCCCATGAACCCGATCCCGCAATCCACTCTCCGCCGGTCCGGGCGCGCGCTGCTGGTATCAGCGCTGGCCCTGGCCCTGGCCGCCTGCGCCAGCAGTCGTGGCCTCAACCCGCAGGGCCACGTGCTCGACGTGGACAGCCTGCACAGCGAACGCACCCTGGCCGACACCGACCTGAGCGCCACCGGCTTCCCGGCGCAGGACTGGTGGAAGGCACTGGGCGATGCGCAGCTGGACGCGCTGGTCGCCGAGGGCCTGGCTGGCCACCCGAGCCTGGACGCTGCCGATGCGCGCCTGCGCCAGGCGCAGTCGCAGGTCGGTACCGCGCGTGCCGATCGCCTGCCGAGCCTGTCGGTGTCCGGTGGTTACACCGGTCTGCGCCTGCCCGAGTCGATGGCCGGCAGCGAGATGGGTGGCCATTACGCTGGCAGCAGCCAGGTCGCGTTTGATTTCAGCTATGGCGTGGACCTGTGGGGCGGCAAGCGCGCTGCCTGGGAAGCGGCCGTGGACGGCGCCCATGCCGCCACTGTCGAAGCCCAGGCTGCACGCCTGAACCTGTCCACCGGCATCACCCAGGCCTATGCCGACCTGGCGTATGCATGGCAGCTCAATGACGTGGCCGAAGAAGAGCTGGGCCGCTCGCAGAAGTCGCTGGAATTGACCCGCCAACGCCGCAGCGCCGGCATCGACAGTGATCTGCAGGTGCGCCAGGCCGAGGCCCGCGTGCCCGCCGCGCAGCAGCAGGTGCAGGCCGCGCAGCAGCGCATCGATGCGGCCCGCACCGCGCTGGCCGCGCTGGTCGGCAAGGGTCCGGACCGTGGCCTGTCGATCCAGCGCCCGCAGGCGTTGAATCCGATGGCGCTGCAGCTGCCGGGCGTGCTGCCCAGCGAACTGTTGGGTCGTCGCCCGGACATCGTTGCCGCGCGCTGGCGCGTGGAAGCGGCCGACAAGCAGATCAAGGTCGCCAGGACCAAGTTCTACCCGAGCTTCAACCTGACCGCACTGGCTGGCGTCGTCGCACCGAACGTGGGCGATCTGCTGAAAAGCAGTTCGACCTTCGCCTACATCGGACCGGCGCTGAGCCTGCCGATCTTCGAAGGCGGCAAGCTGCGCGCCAACCTGGCCAACACCGATGCGCAGTACGACCTGGCGGTGGCCAACTACAACCAGACCGTGCTCGATGCACTGCGCGACGTGGCCGACCAGGTCAACGCGGTGCGTTCGCTGGCACAGCAGGCGCATTCGCAGCAGCAGGCGGTGGATACCGCACGTTCGGCCTTCGACCTGGCCCAGCAGCGCTACCGCGCCGGCATCGGCAGCTACCTGGACGTGCTGACCGCGCAGTCCACCCTGCTGCAGTCGCAGCAGCAGCTGGCCGGCCTGCAGTCGCAGCAGGTGCAGACCTCGGTGCGCCTGAGCAAGGCGCTGGGCGGTGGTTTCCAGCCCTCTGACGCCGACCGCGCACCGATCGCCTCCCATTCCGATTCCTCGCATTCCTGAAGACTTCCGCCATGAGCCAGACCCAAGACACTGCGGCCCCGGCCGCCCCCAACCGCCGCGGCAACCTGCTGCGCGGCCTGTTCGTGATCGTCGTGCTGCTGCTTGCCGCACTGGCGCTGTGGTACTTCATGTTCGGCCGTTGGTTCGAAGAGACCGACGACGCCTACGTGCAGGGCAACCAGGTGCAGATCACCCCGCTGGTGGCCGGTACCGTGGTCGCCATCAACGCCGATGACGGCATGCGCGTGGAGCGCGGCCAGCTGCTGGTGCAGCTGGATCCGTCCGACACCGCAGTAGCCCTGCAGCAGGCCGAAGCCAACCTGGCCAAGACCGTGCGCCAGACCCGCGGCCTGTACCGCAGCGTGGAAGGTGCGCAGGCGGACTTGAACGCCCGCCAGGTGACCCTGAAGCGCGTGCGCGACGACTTCGCCCGCCGTAAGGATCTGGCCGCCACCGGCGCCATCTCCAACGAAGAACTGGCCCACGCCCGCGATGAGCTGGCCGCTGCCGAAGCGGCCGTGGCCGGTTCGCGCGAGACGGTCGAGCGCAACCGCGCGCTGGTCGACGATACCGTGATCGCCACCCAGCCGGATGTGCAGGCCGCCGCCGCGCAGCTGCGCCAGGCCTTCCTCAACAACGCCCGCGCCGGCATCGTTGCGCCGGTCACCGGCTACGTCGCCCGTCGTTCGGTGCAGGTCGGCCAGCGCGTGCAGCCGGGCAATGCCCTGATGGCGGTGGTGCCGACCGAGCAGATGTGGGTCGAGGCCAACTTCAAGGAAACCCAGCTGCGCCACATGCGCCTGGGCCAGGAAGTGGAGCTGAAGTCGGACCTGTACGCCGGTGACGTGAAGTACAAGGGCCGCGTCCAGAGCCTGGGCCTGGGCACCGGCTCGGCGTTCTCGCTGCTGCCGGCGCAGAATGCCAGCGGCAACTGGATCAAGATCGTTCAGCGCGTGCCGGTACGCATCGCCATCGATGCCAAGCAGCTGGCCGAACACCCGCTGCGCATCGGCCTGTCGATGAAGGCCGAAGTGAGCCTGCGCGACCAGAAGGGCGAAGTGCTGCCGAGCACCCCGGCCAAGGGCACGGTGTTCGACACCGACGTGTATGCCAAGCAGCTGCATGATGCCGACGAGGTGATCCACACGATCATCCAGGGCAACCTGCCGCAGCAGGCGAAGGTGGGCTGAGGTCGCCATGTCCGCACAAGCTCCAGCCGCGCCCGGTGCTCCGGGCGCCCCGGCGGCGCCGGGTGCGGCCTCCGGGTTCCTGCCGCCCAGCGTCGCCCTGTGCACCGTCGGCCTGGCGATGGCGTCGTTCATGCAGGTGCTCGACACCACCATCGCCAACGTCTCGCTGCCGACCATCGCCGGTAACCTCGGCGCCAGTTCGCAGCAGGCGACCTGGGTCATCACCTCGTTCGCGGTCAGCACAGCCATCGCGCTGCCGCTGACCGGCTGGCTCAGCCGCCGCTTCGGCGAACGCAAGCTGTTCGTCTGGGCCACGCTGGCCTTCGTCATCACCTCGCTGCTGTGCGGCCTGGCGCAGAGCATGGGCATGCTGGTGCTGTCGCGTGCGCTGCAGGGTTTCGTGGCCGGCCCGATGTACCCGATCACGCAGTCGTTGCTGGTCTCGATCTATCCACGGGAGAAACGCGGGCAGGCACTGGCGCTGCTGGCGATGATCACGGTGGTGGCGCCGATCTGCGGCCCGATTCTCGGTGGCTGGATCACCGACAACTACAGCTGGGAATGGATCTTCCTGATCAATGTGCCGCTGGGCATCTTCGCTGCGCTCGTTGTGGGCAACCAGCTGAAGGGGCGCCCGGAGCACATCGAGAAGCCGAAGATGGACTACGTCGGCCTGGTCACCCTGGTGATCGGTGTCGGTGCGCTGCAGCTGGTGCTCGACCTGGGCAACGACGAGGACTGGTTCTCGTCGATGAAGATCGTGGTGCTGGCGTGTGTGGCCGTGGTCACGCTGACGGTGTTCCTGATCTGGGAACTGACCGACAAGGATCCGATCGTCGACCTGAAGCTGTTCCGGCATCGGAACTTCCGCGCCGGTACGCTGGCGATGGTGGTGGCCTACGCGGCGTTCTTCAGCGTGGCGTTGTTGATTCCACAGTGGTTGCAGCGTGACATGGGCTACACCGCGATCTGGGCGGGCCTGGCGACAGCGCCGATCGGCATCCTGCCGGTGATCATGACCCCGTTCGTGGGCAAGTATGCATCGCGCTTCGACATGCGCATGCTGGCTACGATTGCGTTCATTGTGTTGTCGATGACCAGCTTCCTGCGTTCGAACTTCAACCTGCAGGTGGACTACAACCATGTGGCGGGCGTGCAGCTGATCATGGGCATCGGCGTCGCGCTGTTCTTCATGCCGGTGCTGCAGATCCTGCTGTCGGACCTGGATGGGCGCGAGATCGCGGCGGGCTCAGGCCTGGCCACCTTCCTGCGTACGCTGGGCGGCAGCTTCGCGGCGTCGCTGACGACGTGGCTGTGGGCGCGGCGCACCCAGGTGCACCACGCCGACCTGACCGAGCACATCTCGGTCTATCAGCCGGGCATGCAGGACCAGGTGACAGCGATGGGGCAGGGCGACCTGCAACATGGCGCAGCGGTACTGAACAACATGATCAACCACCAGGCATCGCAGATGGGCTTCAACGACATCTTCTTCCTGCTGGGCTGGATCTTCCTGGCGATCATCGCGTTCCTGTGGCTGGCCAAACCGCCGTTTGGCGCAGGCGCAGGTGCGGCCGCCGGTGGCGGACACTGAAACTCCCTGGAAACACGTGCTGTATTTTGACCCCGCCGCAAGGCGGGGTTTTTGTTTGTGCACCGCGGGTCGCACAGGCCCTGCCCTTGGGGTCCTGCCGTGGCGCAGGTTCAGCGCGTGCGATAGACGCGCTTGAACTCCACCCGATCGCGGAACAATCGGGAGATGGCCCACATTCCCGCCACAAGTACGGCGCCGCATGTGAGCCAGCCAGCAGTGGCCTGCAATCGGCTGCCGACCAGTGCGCCGCAGATGATGGCGGCAACAAAGACCAGCATTACGGCCTCCTTCGATGCGCCGTAGTGGACCTCGGCCTGGCATCCCACGCATACGCGTACGCCGTGGTTCGAGCCTGTATGGCAGTGAGGGCAGATGATGCTGCGCTGCATGGGTGCGTCCTTTGGGGAAGGGGGAGGGCGCTGGTCAGGTCGTGGCGATACACCTGCAACCGGCTTCTGTAAATCTGCCTTCCACCGAAAAGGAATCGGGTAAATCTCGACTAGGAAAAGTACGAATTGAACGGCTAACGTGAAATCCGCCCCAAAAAGGGGGCCGTTCAAGGCCTGGTAACGACGCGCCGGGAGGAGATATGCAGCAGCAGGCGACTGCCGGGTGGTGCGAGATACGACAGTTCCAGCGGTAGATGCGATGCCAGGTTCGCCAAATCCCGGAAACGAAAAAACCCGCTTTCGCGGGTTTGATCATCTTGAGTCATGGTGCCCAGGAGAGGACTCGAACCTCCACGGTTTTACCCGCTAGTACCTGAAACTAGTGCGTCTACCAATTCCGCCACCTGGGCGACTCAGGAGATGAATTATGGGGAGCGACAGAAGATGTGTCAACAACATTTCACACCTTTTTCTGCGGCTGTACGCCCAGGTGAAGCAGCAGGCTGCGCATCGCCGATGACAACTGCGCCCACTCGGCAAAACAGGCGCACAGGCGGCGCTGTGCCCATGCATCGGCGAGCGGTACGCCGACGGTATGCGTGCTGCGCCGATGCTGGCGGGCGATGGTCCGCGGCACGATGCCGACACCAATGCCGTGGCCGACCATGATGCATACGCCTTCGAAGGTCTTCATGCGGATGCGTACGTCCAGGCGGCGCCCGATGTCGCGCGCCTGGTCCTCGATGTAGGTCTGCAGTGCATTGCCATCGGCCAGTGCGACGAAGGTCTCGCCGGCAACATCGGTGAAGGCCACGCTGCGCTGCGATGCGAAGCGGTGGTCTGCGGGTAGCAGCATCACCAGTGGATCTTCGGCGACCACATGCTGCTGCAGGCCGGCAGCGTCGACCGCATCGCTGATGATGCCGGCCTCGGCCTGGCCAGCGCTGATCGCGCGCACGACTTCGGGGCTGGTGCGCTCCAGCAGCTCCACGTGCAGGCGCGGGCGTTCGGCCAGCCACGGTGCGAGCCGCGAGGGCAGGTAGTTGGTCAGCGCTGCGGTGTTGGCATACAGATGCAGGGTGCCGCGCGCACCGTGCGCGAACGCCTGCAGTTCACCGCGCAGCTGCGCCTGCTGCTGCAGGATCAAACGTGCATGGTGGGCGAGAGCGGCACCGGCTTCGGTCAGGCTGACGCCGCGCGGATGGCGGTTCAGCAGTACGGTGCCGGCATCGGCTTCGATCGTGCGCAGGCGTTCGCTGGCGGAAGCCAGTGCCAGGTTTGCCTGCGCGGCACCGGCCGTGATGCTGCCCGCCTCGGCAATGGCCAGGAACAGGCGCAGGTCGGCGATATCCATCCGCATGTGATGCCCTCATCGCAACGCCTGCGCCTTCGGATCAGCCGAAGGCGAGGCCGGGAAGACCGCATTGTGCGCCGAGCGGCCGGCCGATCCAATGAAGGCATGAATGAATCGATGTACTTCTACGTGCTGCTGGTGGTGGTGTTCGTGCTGGCCGGTGTGGTCAAGGGCGTGACCGGCATGGGCTTGCCGACAGTGGCGATGGGTCTGCTCGGTGGCGTGCTGTCGCCGGTGGCGGCGGCATCGATGCTGTTCATCCCCACCTTCGTCACCAATGCGTGGCAGCTGTTGTCCGGGCCATCGCTGGGCCACATCGTGCGGCGCCTGTGGCCGATGATGCTGGCCGTGGTGGTGGTGACGCTGGGTTCGGCGGCGCTGCTGGTGCGGGTCGATCGCACCTTGTCGCGTGTTGCGCTGGGCGTTGCGCTGGTGGTTTATGCGGCCTATGCCCTGCTTGCGCCGGTGTTCCGCGTGCCGCAGCGGCGCGAGCGATGGCTGGGGCCGCTGGTGGGGGCGTTGTCGGGTGTGGTGACCGGCGCCACCGGCGTGTTCGTGATGCCGGCGGTGCCGTACCTGCAGTCGCTGGGGTTGCAGCGCGAGGAGCTGGTGCAGGCGCTGGGACTGGCGTTCACTGTGTCGACGATTTCGCTGACCACTGGCCTGGTGCTGCACGGCGCATTCGGCATCCAGCAGCTGGGGCTGAGTACGCTGGCGGTGCTGCCGGCATTGCTGGGCATGTGGCTGGGGCAGGTGATCCGGCAGCGCATCAGTGCGCGGGTGTTCCGCGCCTGCTTCCTGGGTTTCCTGCTGCTGCTCGGGCTGGAGCTGGTGCTGCGGCCGCTGTTGTGATGCCGGCCGCCGGTCGCGGCGATGCCGAATCACGGGCATGAAAAAACCCGCTTTCGCGGGTTTTTCTCATTCTCGACGTGGTGCCCAGGAGAGGACTCGAACCTCCACGGTTTTACCCGCTAGTACCTGAAACTAGTGCGTCTACCAATTCCGCCACCTGGGCGTCGAGGAGCGAGATTATGGGGTGTTGTTACGGGGGTGTCAACACCCTTGTGAAGATCATTGCCGATTCCGGGTCGGAGTTCCTTCCTGGAGGAGAAAGAGTCGAGCCTCAGGACCGGATTACAGGCAAAAAAAATCCCCGCCGAAGCGAGGAGTTTTTTCGTTGGTGCCCAGGAGAGGACTCGAACCTCCACGGTTTTACCCGCTAGTACCTGAAACTAGTGCGTCTACCAATTCCGCCACCTGGGCGTTCCAGAGGCGCAATTGTGAAGATGAATCCGCAGGCTGTCAACGACTTCCTGAATATTTTTCATGCAAGGCCTTCAAGACAGCCGCTGACCCGTTCTGCACGCCGTCAGCGGCTACCATGTAGGGCGATGACTACCAAAAAACCAAGCAAGGGCGGGAGCACCTCCCGCAGCCAGGCCCCGAAGAAGGGCGCCAAGGCGGGCACGGCCCGCACCACCAAGCCGGGCAAGCCGTTGCCGGGCTGGTTCCCCGAATTGAATGAAGGCGGCGCACCACCGCGTGGTCGCAAGGTCCGCAGCGCCGATGCCGCCGCTCCGGGCCCGGCCCCGGGCCGCAAGCTGCCGCCGACCGGCAAGGTGATCGACGATCCCTATGCCGCCCGCGAAGCCGAGAAGTACGAACAACCCATCGCCAGCCGCGAGGCCATCCTGGCCCTGCTGGAGCGCTGCGAAGGGCCGCAGACCGCCGAAGAACTGGGCGCGCGC
This sequence comes from Stenotrophomonas maltophilia group sp. Smal13, assembly GCF_030236855.1. Classification (NCBI taxonomy): domain Bacteria; kingdom Pseudomonadati; phylum Pseudomonadota; class Gammaproteobacteria; order Lysobacterales; family Lysobacteraceae; genus Stenotrophomonas; species Stenotrophomonas maltophilia group sp. Smal13. Next base: position 26,161 of record NZ_JASJSQ010000038.1, on the reverse strand, counting down.
CTGGGCCTGACCGCGCCGGACCGGGCCGAGGCGCTGTCGCGCCGGCTCGGTGCCATGGTCCGCGACGGCCAACTGGTGCAGAACCGTCGCGGCGGTTTCGCCCCGATCCAGACCCTGAACCTGGTCACTGGCGTGGTGATCGCCAACCCGGAAGGGTTCGGTTTCCTGCGCCCGGTCGAGGGCGGTGACGACCTGTTCCTGCCGCCGTATGAAATGCGCAAGGTCATGCACGGCGACAAGGTGCTGGCCCGTGTGACCGGCATCGACCATCGTGGCCGTCGCGAAGGCAGCATCGCCCGCGTGCTCGAGCGCGGCATGACCCGCCTGATCGGCCGCTTCAGCATCGAGATGGGCATCAACTACGTGGTGCCCGACGACAAGCGCGTGCAGCGCAACGTGCAGGTGCCGCCGGACCAGACCGGTGGTGCGCGCGATGGCCAGCTGGTGGTCTGTGAACTGACCCAGGCGCCGGACAGCCGCCGCCCGCCGATCGGCCGCATCATCGCCGTGCTCGGCGACAAGCTGACCGCCTCGCTGGTGGTGGAAACCGCCATCCACGGTCATGAGCTACCGTTCGAGTTCCCGCAGGAAGTGTTGGACGAAGCCGCCTCGGTACCGCTGGTGGTCGAACCGGCGATGATCGGCGACCGCGTCGACCTGCGCAGCACGCCGCTGGTCACCATCGATGGCGAGGATGCCAAGGACTTCGACGACGCGGTCTACTGCGAGCCGAATGCCGAGGGTTTCCGCCTGGTGGTGGCGATCGCCGATGTCTCGAACTACGTGCGCCCCGGCACGCCGCTGGATGAGGAGGCGCAGAAGCGCGCCACCTCGGTGTACTTCCCGGGCTTCGTGGTGCCGATGCTGCCGGAGACGCTGTCCAACGGCATCTGTTCGCTGATGCCGAAGGTCGACCGCATGTGCTTTGTCTGCGACATGCAGATCGACCGCGACGGCCTGGTCACGCATTCGCGCTTCTACGAGGCGGTGATGAACTCGCACGCGCGCCTGACCTACACCCAGGTGTGGAAGGCGGTGGGCGAGGACGATGCCGATACCAAGGCCTGGATGGGCGACCTGCTGCCGCAGGTGCAGCGCCTGCACCAGCTGTACAAGGTGCTGTCCAAGGCACGTGCCAAGCGCGGCGCCATCGAGTTCGAAAGCAGCGAAGTGCGCTTCGTGCTGGACAACCGCGGTGAAGTCACCCAGGCCGGCATGCTGGTGCGCAATGACGCGCACAAGCTGATCGAGGAATGCATGATCGCGGCCAACGTCGAGGCGGCCAGGTACCTGCTGTCGCGCCATGTGCCGGCCCCGTACCGCATCCACGAGAAGCCGCCGGAAACCAAGTACGCCGACCTGCTGGAATTCCTCAAGGAGTTCAAGCTGAGCCTGCCGCCGTGGTCCAAGGTGCGTCCGGGTGATTACACCAAGCTGCTGAAGAAGATCCGGGATCGCCCCGATGCCACGCTGCTGGAATCGGTGCTGCTGCGCAGCCAGAGTCTGGCGATCTACAGCCCGGAGAATCACGGTCACTTCGGCCTGGCGCTGGAGGCGTACGCGCACTTCACCTCGCCGATCCGTCGCTACCCTGACCTGCTGGTGCACCGCGCGATCAAGCACGCGTTGTCCGGCAAGCCGCTGGACAAGTTCACCTACAACGCACGCGAGATGGCTGCGCTGGCGCTGCAGTGCTCCGAGCGTGAGCGCCGTGCCGATGAGGCCGAGCGCGAGGTCGACGAGCGCTACCGCGCCGCGTGGATGGAAAAGCACGTAGGCGGCCAGTTCGATGGCGTGATCAGCGGCGTGACCAGCTTCGGCCTGTTCGTGGAGCTGGACGAGTCGAAGGTGCAGGGCCTGGTCCACGTCACCCAGCTGCCGCAGGATTATTACAAGTTCGACGCGACCCGCAAGACGCTGACCGGCGAGCGCCGCGGCAGCAGCTACCGGCTGGGTGACCGCGTGCGGATCCTGGTGCTGAAGGCCAGCATGGAAGAGCGCAAGATCGACTTCCGACTGGTCGAGCACAAGGGCGAGGACGAGGGTGATGGCCTGCCGCCGCTGCCCGAGCGTGGCAAGCCGGCCAAGCGCACCAAGAAGCAGTATTGAAAGGTGTGCCGACCAACGGTCGGCACCCACCTCACCCGGTAGGTATCCACCTCACCCGGTAGGTATCCACCTCACCCGGTCGGCACCCACCTCACCCGGTAGGTGCCAACCGTTGGTTGGCACGACGTTTCGGAGGAACTCACAATGCAGGGCCAACCCGAATACAGCGGCGGCTGCCAGTGCGGCGCGATCCGCTTCCAGGCGCGAGGCGAGCTGACCGACAGCTCGATCTGCCACTGCCGGATGTGCCAGAAGGCCTTCGGTGCCTACTATGCGCCGCTGGTGTCGGTGCGCGGCGTGCAGTTCAGCTGGACCCGCGGCCAGCCGCGCTATTTCCAGTCGTCCAACGTGGTGCGGCGTGGCTTCTGCGCCGACTGCGGTACCCCGTTGACCTATGAAGCCCCCGACGGCGTGGCCGTGGCCGCTGGTGCCTTCGACGAGCCGGAACGCCTGCCACCGACCATCCAGTACGGGGTGGAGCGCAAGCTGCCGTTCGTCGACAGTTTGTCCAGCCTGCCGGCGCGACGTACCGAGGAAGACGTCGCGGCGCTGGAGTTCCTGGCCACCATCGTGTCCCACCAGCACCCAGACCACGACACCCCGCACTGGCCGCCGCGCAGCCGCTCCGCCGAAGGCTGAGCGGCGGGTAGCGCCGGGCCGTGCCCGGCGAGCGCGCAGCGCGGTCGGCGCCGATGCTCTACCATAGCCACCCCCTTTCCGGTCCCCGCCCGCATGAGCAAGAACAGCCAGTGGATTGTCGGCGTCAACGCCGTCGCCTCCTCCATCGAGAACGACGCCGAGAACGTCCGCGAAGTGCTGGTCGAGGCCGGTGCGAAGAACCCGCGCCTGACCGAGATCGAGGAAAACGCCCGCCGCAAGGGCATCGACGTGCGCAAGGTGAACAGCCAGGCGCTGGACGGTGTCGGCGGTTCGGTACGCCACCAAGGCGTGGCCGCGCGCTATGCCGCCGCCCGCACCTACAGCGAGAACGAGCTGGAAGGCCTGGTCACTGCAGCCGAGGGCAAGGCCCTGCTGCTGGTGCTGGACGAGGTGCAGGACCCGCACAACCTGGGCGCCTGCCTGCGCTCGGCGGCTGCCGCCGGCGCGACTGCCGTGATCATCCCCAAGGACAAGTCGGCCACGGTCAATGCCACCGTGCGCAAGACCTCGGCGGGTGCCGCCGATCTGATCCCGGTGGTGGCGGTGACCAACCTGTCGCGCTGCCTGAAGGACCTGCAGAAGCAGGGCGTGTGGATCTACGGCCTGGCCGGCGAAGCCACCGCCTCGCTGTACCAGCTGGACCTGAAGGGCAACATCGCCCTGGTGCTGGGCGGTGAAGCCGATGGCCTGCGCCGCCTGACCCGCGAGAACTGCGATGGCCTGGTCAAGATCCCGATGCCGGGCGAGATCGAGAGCCTGAACGTCTCCGTCGCGGCCGGTGTCAGCCTGTTTGAGGCCGTGCGCCAGCGCGGTTGATCGGCAGCAGCGGCTGTGTCGACCAAGGTCGACACCCACCAGGTAGTCGCCAACCTTGGTTGGCGCTCTTGCCGCCTCACCCCGCGCTGCCGCCCAGTGCCTTGAACAAGGTGACGTCGTTGTTCAGCTGGCCCTGGCGCACGCGCGCCAGCGACAGCTCGGCATCGCGCCGGGTCTGCTGCGCTTCCAGCCAGGTGCGCAGGTCGGTGGCACCCACGCGGTAGCGCACTTCCTGCGCCCGTTCCACTTCCACCGCTTCGTCGTACGAAGCCTGCGAGGCCGCCACCTGGCGCGCCAGCTGCTCGCGTGCCGACAGCGCGTTGTCCACTTCCGAGAGCGCGGTATACAGCGTCTTGCGGAAATTGGTCGCGGCGATCTGGTAGGCGGTGCCGGCGATATCGGTATCCAGCTGCGCGCGCTGCAGGTTGAGGAACGGAAGCGGCAGGCCGGCGCCCAGCGTGGCCACCGGGTTGCGCAGCACATCACCCAGCGACGTTGCACTGGAGCCGAGGCTGCCGGTCAGGCTCAGCGCCGGGTAGTACTGGGTAGCGGTCACCTTGATGGTCTTCAGGCTGTTGCGCAGGCGCAGTTCGGCCGCGCGCAGGTCGGGACGGCGACCGAGCAGGTCGGTCGGCAGGCCCTCCGCGATGCTGGGGCTGCTTGCGCCGAGCAGGTCCTGCGGTTCGTCCTGCTGCGGCCAGGGCGTGCCGTCCAGCAGTACGGTCAGTGCATTGCGGGCCTCCACCCGCTGCTGCTCCAGTGCGCTCTGCGAAGACCGCTGCGACTGCAGGTTCTGCAGCGCCTGGCGTACTTCCAGGCGCGATACCGCACCGGCGTCGAAGCGTGCCTGCACCAGTTCGCGGGTGCGTTCCAGGCGCTCCAGGTTGGCCTGGCCGGTGGCAATCGACTGGTTGAGGTAAGCCAGCGTCCAGTACTGGGTGATGGTGTCGCTGATCACCAGCAGCGCGGTGTTCTGCCGGTCTTCCTCGCTGGCCTCGGCTTCCCAGCGGGCGATGTCGCGCTGGGTGCGCAGGCGGCCCCACAGGTCCACTTCCCAGCCCAGCGAGACGCCGGTGGAATAGCTGCGGCGCCAGTCGTCGGCCTGGTCGGTGGCGCGGCTGGCATTGCCGCTGACGCCGGACGACGACGGCTGTGGCCACAGCGCGTTGCTGGCCAGGCCGGCCTGCAGGCGCGAACGCTGCACGGCCAGGCCAGCGGCGGCAAGATCGCTGTTGGCGGCCAGCGCCTGCGCCACCAGACGGTCGAGACGTTCATCGCCGAAACCGGTCCACCAGGTGTCCTGGCGGATGTCGCGGCCCGGAGTATCCAGGCTGCTGCGCGGATCGTCGGCCGGCGCATTGAGGGTGGCGTCGCCACGACCGTAGGTCGCCGCCACGTCGGGGGCCTGCACCGGATAGCGGCCCATCGATGCGCAGCCGGACAGGGCGAGCAGTACAGCGCCCACCAGCAGCAGGCGCGAGGGGGCAGGGAAGGGCAGTCGGGTCATCATCTTCATTCGCGGGCCAGGGCCTCCACCGGGTCGAGCTGCGCGGCGTTGCGCGCGGGCAGGAAGCCGAACGCCACGCCGATCAGGGTCGAGCAGGCGAACGCGGCAACGATCGAGGCAGTGGAGAACAGCACCTGGAAGTCGCTGGCGAAGCGGCCGATCATCGAGCCCAGCAGCAGGGCCAGGCCGATGCCGAGCACGCCGCCGAGCAGGCACACCAGCACTGCTTCGATCAGGAACTGCTGGCGGATATCACTCTGCCGTGCACCGACGGCCATGCGCACGCCGATCTCGCGGGTACGCTCGGTCACCGACACCAGCATGATGTTCATCACACCGATACCACCGACCAGCAGTGCGATGGCGGCGATGGCGCCGATCAGCAGGGTCATCGTGCGCGTGGTCTGCTCGATGGTCTGGCGGATCTCGGCGCTGTTGCTGAGGAAGAAGTCCTCGGTGCCATGGCGCATCGTCAACAGGCGGGTGATTGCTTCCTGTGCCGCATCCATCGGCGTGGCGTCGTCCACGCGCACGGTGATGCTGGACACGTGGCTCTGGCCGAGCATGCGCGACATCACCGCGGTGTACGGCAGCCACACGCTCAGGCTGGTGCTGCCGCCGAACCCGAAGCTCTGGCGCTTGGCCACGCCGACCACGCGCGCCGGCACGTTGCCGAGCAGGATCACCTGGCCGATCGGATCGACATCGGGGAAGAACTGGGTCTGGGTGTTTTCGTCGATCACCGCCACCTGGCCGAGGCCCTTCACCGCATCGGCATCGAAGAAGCTGCCGCTGAGCAGGGTCACGCCCTTGACCCGGAAGAATTGCTCGCCGACGCCGCTGACCTGGGCGGTGGAGGACTGGTTGCGGTAACGCGCGGTGACCGAGGTCGACACGCTGGGCGTGGAGCTGTCGACGTAGCTCTGCCGGGCCAGCGCATCGGCATCACTGGCTTTGAGCGTCTGCACGCGGGCCGAGCGCATGTCGCCGAAACCACGGCCGGGATAGACATCGATGGTGTTGGTGCCGAGCGCGCTGATGTTCTGCAGGATCTGCTGCTGCGAGCCGTTGCCCAGCGCCACCACCGAGACCACCGAGGCGATACCGATGATGATGCCGAGCATGGTCAGGAAGGTGCGCAGCCGATGTGCATTCATCGCCAGCAACGCCATGCGGAATGCTTCGGTGAAGCGGTCGCGCGCGGCCCGCCAGCTGTTGCCGCGGGCGACGCCGGTGCTGGCCTCGCGCTGCGCGCGGTAGGTCGGTGCATTCGGATTGGCGCGGTCGGCGATGATCTCGCCGTCGCGGATCTCGATGATGCGCTGCGCGTGTTCGGCCACGCTCATGTCGTGGGTGACAATGATGATGGTGTGGCCTTCGGCGTGCAGCTCGCCGAGGATCGCCATCACTTCCTCGCCGGATTTCGTGTCGAGCGCGCCGGTCGGTTCGTCGGCCAGGATCACCTCGCCGCCGTTCATCAGGGCACGGGCGATCGACACGCGCTGCTGCTGGCCGCCGGACAGCTGGCCCGGCTTGTGGTGCATGCGGTCGCTCAGGCCCAGCCGCTGCAGCAGTTGTTCGGCACGCGCGTTGCGCACCGGGCCGGGGCTGCCGGCGTACACCGCCGGCACTTCCACGTTGCCGCGTGCATCGAGGTCGCCCAACAGGTGGTAGCGCTGGAAGATGAAGCCGAAATGCTCGCGGCGCAGTTCGGCCAGCTCGTCCGGCTCCATCTTCCCGGTTTCGCGGCCGGCCACCTGGTAGCTGCCACGGGTGGGACGATCGAGGCAGCCGAGGATGTTCATCAGCGTCGACTTGCCTGAGCCGGACTGGCCGACGATGGCCACCATCTCACCGGCGTGGATGTCGAGGTTGACGTCACGCAGCACGGCGATCACATCGTCGCCGGCCGGGAATTCGCGTCGCAGGTCACGCAGGCGCAGCAGCGGCGCCGTCGTGCTCATCGGCGCCCCATGCCCGGGCCGCCGACCCGCATCTGCATGCCGCCGCGGTTGCCGCCGCCGGCGCTGGCACCAGCCGCACCGGCTTCGCCGACCACTACTCGCTCGCCTTCCTTCAGTCCCGACAGGATCTCGGCCGAGGCGCCGTTGTTGATGCCCACGGTAACCTTGCGCGGCTGCGGCTGGCCCTTGTCGTCCAGCACCCGCACCATGCGCTCGTCGCCACGGCGCTTCGGCCCCAGTGCCACCGCCGGCACCATCAGCACGCCCTTGGCCTGCTTCAGCAGTACCGAGACCTGCGCGGTCATGTCGATGCGCAGGGTGCCATCCGGATTCTCCACGTCGAACAACGCGTTGTAGTAGACCGCGCTGCTGGAACTGGAACTGGACGAACTGCTGGAACTGGACGAACTCTCGTTGGCGATCGAGGCCGGCGCCGGATTGATCTGGCGCAGCGTGGCGTGGTACTTGCGGTCCGGGTCGCCCAGCGTGGTGAAGTACACCGGCATGCCGGCCTTGATCTTGACCACGTCGGCCTCGGAGATCTCGGCATTGACGGTGACCACGTCCAGCCGTGCCAGCATGACGATGGTCGGTGCGGTCTGGTTGGCGTTCACGGTGCGACCTTCCTCGGCCACCACCGCCACCACGGTGCCGTCCATCGGCGCGGTGATGCGGGTGTAGGCCAGGTTGGCGCGGGCGGTGCCCAGCTCGGTTTCGCGGCCCTTGATCTGCGCCTCGTAGGACTGCAGCTGGGCACGGGCGGTCTTCAGCTGCGCCTCGGCGGCATCGTATTCCTGGCGCGAGGTGGCCTCGGCGGCCAGCATCTGCTGCTGGCGCGCGAATTCCAGTTCGGCCTGGCGCAGGGTGGCCTGCTGCACGGCGCGCTGGGCGGTGACCTGGTCCAGCGAGGCCTGCGCATTGAGCACCTGGTTCTGCTGGGTTGTGGCGTCGATCTCGGCGATCAGGTCGCCTTCCTTCACGGTGTCGCCCAGCTGCACCTTCAGCGACTTGATCTGGCCCGAGGCCTGGGCACCGACGCTGACCAGCTTGTAGGCGTCGATCACGCCAGTGGCGTCCACCGTCTGCTCGATGTCACCACGGCTGACGGGCGTGGTCGCCACCGCCGGGGCGGCGGGCTTGCGCAGCAGCCACCAGGCGGCTGCGGCAACGGCAAGGGCGAGCAGGGCGATCAGTATCAGGCGACCCCGGCGGGTCGCGGGCAGCAGGCGGAACGTCACGTCGTGGCTTCACTCTCGGGGCCGCGGTGGCGGCGTTGGTGGGCATTGTGAAGACCGGGCGATGGGCGGCTCAATCCTCGGGGTATGTCTCTATGTAACACTGTCGGTGAATACGCGTAACCACAGGTATCCCGCCCATGGCTGGATACACTGGTCCGCATTGCCCCGGATGCGGTTCAGCTGCCGACACGGGATGATCGCGACATGGAGACTGAAAACACGATGCATCGACTGCTGATCGTCGACGACGACAACGACATCCGCACCCTGCTGGCCGAACAACTCGGCCGGGCCGGCTACCAGGTGAGCACGGCCGCAGACGGCACCGCCATGCGCCAGCTGCTGGACCGCGAACACGTGGACCTGATCGTGCTCGACCTCAACCTGCCGCGCGAGGATGGCCTGACCCTGTGCCGCGACCTGCGCGCGCGCTCGAACACACCGGTGATCATGCTGACCGCGCGTGCCGAGCCGATCGACCGCGTGCTGGGCCTGGAAATGGGCGCCGACGACTACCTGGCCAAGCCGTTCGAACCGCGCGAGCTGCTGGCACGCATCCGCAACGTGCTGCGCCGGACCGAGGCGCTGCCGGCGAACCTGGAGCCGCTGGCGGTGCGCCGTGCGCGCTTCTCGCGCTGGGTGTTCGATCTGGAGCATCGCCACCTGGTCGATCCGGACGATCGCGTGGTGGTGCTGTCCGGCGCCGAGTTCCGCCTGCTGCGGGTGTTCATCGCCCACGCCAACAAGGTGCTGTCGCGCGAGCAGCTGGTCGCGCTCAGCAGCGGCCGCAACTACGAGGCACAGGACCGCGCCATTGATCTGCAGGTCAGCCGGCTGCGCAACAAGCTGGGCGACGACGGTGGCCCGGACGGACTGATCAAGACCGTGCGCAACGAAGGCTATGTACTGGCCTCCTCGGTGAACCTGGAATAAGCCGCGATGAAGCGCCTGCGCCATTTCCTGTCCTCGATGGTCGGGCGGTTGTTCGTGATCCTGCTGCTGGGCATGAGCGTGGCCGCGATCGGCGCGACCATGCTGGCTACCTCCAAACGCCAGCAGGAGTTCGAGCGGCAGAACCTGAACCGCATCGCCGACCGCCTCCAGGGCTACGTCAACCTGCTCGACGGCAACCCCGAACTGCGCGAGCGCCTGCTCGAAATCGGTGGGCCGAGCGTGCGTGCGCTGCAACCCGGCGCACGCCTGGGGCGGGCCGATACCGCGTTGATGGAAGTACTCGATGACCGGCCCGGGCCGGTCGCACGCGCGCATGTGCACTTCGCTTCGTTCCGCTCCTGCATTCCCAAGCTGCAGGACCTGCTGCCCCCGCCGCCACCGGGGCATCGCAAGCATCCGCGCGAACGTGATCCGGCGTTCATCCCGCCCAAGTGCCGTGCGGTCGACGTGACCCTCAACGACGGCACGCTGCTGAAGCTGGCGCTGGATTCGCCGGCGGTGGCACACAACGGCATCCTCGCCGTGGACCCGTGGTTCCTGACCCTGCTGGTGCTGGCGATCGCGGTGCTGGCCTATATCGTCGCGCGCATGGCCAGCGCGCCGCTGCAGGAACTGGCCGCAGCCGCCGAAGACCTGGGCGACGACCTGCAGCGCGATCCACTGCCGCTGCGCGGCCCGCGCGAAGTGCAGCGCGCCGCAGAGGCCTTCAACGCCATGCAGCATCGCCTGCAGCGGCACCTGGCCGAGCGCACGCAGATGCTGGCGGCGATCACCCATGACCTGCAGACCCCGCTGACCCGGCTGCGCCTGCGCCTGGAGAATGTCAGCGACGAGGTGCTGCGTGAGCGCCTGATCGGCGATCTGGCCGCGATGCAGGCGTTGGTGCGCGAAGGCCTGGAGCTGGCGCGCAGCGCGGAGAGCGCCGAGCAGCGCGCCGCACTGGACCTGGATTCGTTGCTGGAGAGCATCGTTGAAGACACGGCTGAGGGCGGCGGAGATGTCGTCTTCGAAGGTGGCAGCGGAGCGGTGTTGATGTTGCGTCCGCTGGCCATGCATCGCCTGTTTTCCAACCTGGTGGACAACGCGGTGATGTATGCCTACCGGGTGCGGGTACGGATCGAGCGTAGTGGTGGCGCGATCACCGTGGTGGTGGCCGATGACGGCCCGGGCCTGGCCGAGGATCAGCTGGAAGCCGTGTTCGACCCGTTCGTGCGGGTGGAAACCTGGCGTTCGCGCGAAACCGGCGGCGCCGGTCTGGGCCTGACCATCGCACGCGCCTTGGCTGAGAAAGACGGGGCGCGGCTGTGGCTGCGCAACCGCGTTGAAGGCGGGCTGGAGGCGGTAGTGCAGTGGCCGGCCAGTGCACAGGTGACGCCGCCGGGCCGCGCGGGCTGAGCCTTCGCGGCTGGCGATGGTGACGCCGTGGGCCGGGTTTGGCCTATCATCTGCGCATCTTCCCAGTTCCCCCCCGATGAGCCAGCCCGTCCCCGCCGGCATGCCGTCCCGCGCTGCCCGGCAGTTCCCGCATGCTGCCAGGCCCGGCAGCCCTGCCTGGCCGCCGCCGCTGCACTGATGGCCGGACAGGGGGACATCGGGCGCTGGGTGGAGCGCTGCGGATCAGATATCGGTCGATGGCTGCGACAGGGCCTGCTGTGGCTGCTGCTGGCCCTTGCACTGCCGGTGGCAGCGCAGGAGGGGGCTCCGCCACTGCGAGACTACGCCATTGATGTATGGACGTCGCGCAACGGCCTGCCGCACAACTCGCTGCGCGACATCGCGCAGACCCCCGAAGGCCACCTCTGGTTCGCCACCTGGGAAGGCCTGGTGCGTTACAACGGGCTGGATTTCACCGTGTTCGACCGCAGTACCCGCCCGGGCCTGCGCGACAATGGCATCGGCGCGCTGTTCGTCGACCGCCAGGGTGGGCTGTGGATCAGTGATTCGCGGGGCAATGTCAGCCATCGCGGCAACGATGGCCAGTGGCGTGTCTGGGAGCACCAGGCCGATACCCCGCAGGTCCTGATCCAGTCCATGCAGATGGACAGCCAGGGCCGCCTGTGGCTGCTGTATGAAGGCAAGGGCATCGGCTATCTGACGCCGGACACCGGCATCGTCTACCAGGCTCCGGCCGCCGACCTGCCGATGGCGATGAGCTTCACCAAGCTGGTGGTCGATGCGCAGGACCGGGTCTGGGCCGGCACGTTGGATGGACTGGTGCTGCGCGACAACGATGGCGTGCTCAAGCGGGCGCCCGCGGCGTGGGGGCTGGGCGCCGGCAGTGGCCTGTCGTGGCCGTACCGCGCTCCGGATGGCGCGCTGTGGATCGTCGCCGGCGAGCGCCTGTACCGGGTGGAGGATGATCAGCTGGTGCTGATGCACCGCCTGCCGGGGCAGCTGCACCTGACCTCGATGCTGCAGGATCGCCATGGTGACCTGTGGCTGGGCACCGAGAACCAGGGCCTGCTGCGGATCTCAGCGCATGGCCTGGAGCGCCTGCCGGCGGGCCTGAACCTGCCGGGTGGGCGCGTGGTCAGCCTGCGCGAGGATGCCGAGGGCAGCATCTGGGTGGGTGCCAACGGTGGCCTGTACCGCCTGCGCGAAACACTGTTCAGCAGCTACACCGAGCGCGATGGCCTCAGTGGCGACTATGTGCGGACCGTGTTCGAGGACCGCGAACGCCAGCTGTGGGTCGGCAGTGCCAGCGGCCTCGACCTGCAGGCTGCTGATGGCCGCTTCCGCGCGATGCCGCTGCACAACCGCGGCGGCAAGGCACCTTCGGTGCTCAGCCTGGCGCAGGGCCCGGACGGTGACCTCTGGGTCGGAACGTTCGGTGATGGCGTCTACCGTCTTGGCCCCGATGGCCGGCTGCGGCACAACTATGCCGCCGCCGATGGCATGCCGGGCGGCAACATCCGCGCGATCAGCGTGGACCCGCAGGGTGTGGTCTGGGCCGGCACCCAGAAGGGCGTGGTCCGCATCGACGGTGACCGCGTGCAGGTATCAAGCGTTGCGGGCATGCCCAGCGGCCTGATCACCGCGCTTGAGCACGATCACCAGGGCAACCTGTGGATCGGCACCATCGAGGGCATCCGCGTACTGCGCGGCGACCACGTGCAGTCGATCGACCTCGCGCCGATGGGCGGTGGCCGCAGCGTGTTCGGCTTCCATCAGCTGGGTGACGCGATGTGGATCAGCAGCGACCGTGGCCTGTACCGCTGGCGCAACGGCACGCTGGCACGGGTGGGGCTGGAGCAGGGCATGCCGGTGGATGCGGTGTTCCAACTGGTGCCGGATCGCCTTGGCAACGTGTGGATAAGCAGCAACCGCGGCGTGCTGCGCACCGACATGGCCACCCTCAACGCCGTGGCCGATGGCCGCGCACCCCGGGTGGTGGTGGAGCGCTACAACGAGATTGACGGCATGGCCAACGCGCAGGCCAACGGCAGCTCCGGGCCATCGGCGATCCTGCGCCAGGACGGCACGTTCTGGGTGGTCACCGCCGGAGGCCTGAGCACCGTCGATCCGCAGCGCCTGCAGCGTTTCCGCGAGCGTCTTTCACCGCCGGCAGCGATTGAAAGCGTGCAGGTGGATGGCGCACCGGTGCATTGGGAAGGCCCGGACCGCAACTACATTCCCGGCGGCCGCCGCTTGGCGGTGAGTTATGTCGGCCTGAGCTACCTGATGTCTGACCGGATCCGCTACCGCACGCGGTTGGACGGCCTGGATACGGGGTGGGTCGAACGCGGCCCGCAGCGCAGCGTGGAGTTCGTCGGCCTGCCGCCAGGCGACTACACCCTGCACGTGGCCGCTGCCCATCCGAGTGGCAGCTGGGGCCAGCAGGAAGCGGTATGGAGCTTCACCGTGGAGCCGTTCTGGTGGCAGCGACGCAGCGTGCAGGTGCTGGGTGGCCTGTTGCTGCTGGCCGGGCTGGTGGCGCTGTACCGGCTGCTGCTGCAGCAGCTGAAGGCCAGCAACCTGCGCCTGGCACGGCGCGTGGACGAGGCGACCTTCGACCTGCAGGCCAAGACCGTGCACCTGCAGGCGCTGAACCAGGAAAAGACCGAACTGGCCGAGCGCCTCGCACGCCAGGCCGAGGCATTCGAACGGCAGGCCCGCGAGGATGCACTGACTGGCCTGGCCAACCGCCGTGCCTTCGATGAAACGCTGGCGCGTGACTTCGCGCGTTCGCAGCGCAGCGGTCATCCGCTGTGCCTGGTGGTGCTGGATATCGACCACTTCAAGGACGTCAACGACCGCCACAGCCACAGCATCGGTGATGCGGTGCTGGTGCAGGTGGCGCGGTTGATCGCCGCCGCCAGCCGCGACTCGGACCTGCCGGCGCGCACCGGCGGCGAAGAGTTCGCGCTGCTGCTCAACGACACCCGTCTGGAGGAAGCCGCACAGCTGTGCGCGCGCCTGCGCGGCCTGTTCCACGACCACCCCGACTGGGCCGGCGTGGACGGCCTGCGCGTGACCTTCAGCGCAGGGCTGGTGGAGCTGGATGCCGACGACCGTACCCCGGCGTTGCTGTACCAGCGTGCCGACCGCGCGTTGTACCGCGCCAAGAGCGATGGCCGGGATCGAACGAGCATCGGTTGATTGCATCCACGCATGGCGTGGATCTACCGTCCGGTGAGTGGTGGGTGCGGACTGTTGGTCCGCACTGCGTGGATGCGGTTGCGCCGTTGGCTGGCTTACCGCGGCCAGGCGTTGGCGATGGTGCAGAACAACCGCGCGGTCTGCTCGGTGTCATATACCGCGCTGTGCGCCTCGTTGGCATCCCAGCCCAGCCCGGCGGCGGTGGCCGCACGCGCCAGCACGGTCTGCCCGTAGGCGATGCCGGCCAGGGTCACCGTATCGAACACGCTGAAGGGATGGAACGGATTGCGCTTGTGGCCGGTGCGCGCCACGGCGGCATTGACGAAGCCGAGGTCGAAATGCGCGTTGTGGCCGACCAGGATCGCGCGCTGGCAGCCGTACTTCTTCATGGCCGCGCGTACCGGGGTGAAGATGTGGTCCAGTGCCGCCTTTTCTTCCTTGGCCAGCCGGAACGGGTGGTCGAGGATGATGCCGGTCACTTCCAGCGACTTCGGGTCGATCTCCAGGCCCTCGGCCGGCACCACGTGGGCACTGGCGGTCTGGCCGGGGTAGAGCAGGCCGTTCTCGTCCATCTCGATCGGCACGGCGGCGATTTCCAGCAGCGCGTTGCGCTGGCTGTCGAAGCCGCCGGTTTCCACGTCCACCACCACCGGCAGGAAGCCGCGGAAGCGTTGTGACATCGCGCGCTGCGCCTGGGGGACTGCGGAATCGTGAGCGGCGGCAGGTGCGGGGGTGGGGTCAGTCATGCGTGAATTCTAGCAGAGCGACCCTGAGCGCCCGGCCAGCCCTCGGTGCATGCGTTCCCTGCGCGGGCGTGTGTCGACCAAGGTCGACACCTACCGGGGCACCGCGCGCTCAGGATTCCGGTAGGTGCCAACCTTGGTTGGCACACGGTGCGCCGACCAGGTTTGGCGATTACCGGACTGCTGGCCGTGCAGGCGTGGCCGAGGGAGACCACCGCGCCAACCACGCATCCACGCTCAGCCTGCCGGCGCCGGTGAAGATCAGCGGCAGCAACATGGCCATGAACAGCACCGGCAGCTTGAAGTTGCCGAAGCCCTGGTCAGTGATCGCGTAGCCCATGGCCAGGTCGGCCAGCGAGTTCCACTCCATCGGCCAATGCACCGCATAGGTGGCCACTACGGTCAGCACCAGCAGGCTGGCGGCGGCAAACCGGGTGCCGAAGCCAACCAGCAGGCAGGCCGCGCCAATCAGCTCGAACCAGGTTGCAAGCTGCCAGTTCAGGGTGGCCGGCAGCTGGTCGAACGGGAACGGGAAGGCGTCCTGCAGGTCGGCGAACCAGTTCTGGCCGTGCAGCTTTTCGCGGCCGGATTCGAAGTATTCCCAGGCCAGCAGCAGGCGCAGGCCGAGCGGGGCCAGCCAGGGGGCGAGACGGTCCAGCTGGCCGCGCGCGGCGGCCAGGGTCGGAAGGTTCATCGGTGGTTCTCCGGGGGGAAGGGGCGTCAGCCAGGGACTGTGAGCGGGCCGATCACGCCGGCCTGCAGGAACTGCTGCAGTAGTGCAGCACCGGGTTCGGCCAGCGCCTCCTCAGCCAGGCCGTGCGCGGCGGCCAATTGCCGCAGATAGGCATGTCCATCGAGGCCGGGTTGTTCGCCGATGCTGGACAGCAGGTATACCGCCAGCGGGCTGAGTGCGGCGAAGCGCACTTCGCCGTCAGCCTCACGGCGCACCAGCAGGCCGGTCGGCTCGGTGGGCGGCTGCATTGGTGCATCCTCGGCGCCCAGCCGGTGCACCGGCCACTGGTACAGCAGCGGCCACGCCAGCGGCGAGCGTTGCAGTGGCACCCGCAGCGGATCGATCTCACCCCGCACCGGCAGCGGCTCGGCAGGAAGCTGGTACAGCGCGGTTTCCACCCACTCGTAGTGGGCCAGCTCGGCCAACGCCGGGTGCGGCAGCTGCGGCTGTGCCTGCAGCCACTGCACGAATTCGGCGGCCAGTTCGGTGAACAGCGGCGTCTGGCAGCGATGGGTGGCGAAGTAGTGGCGCACCAGGTCGCTCCAGGCCGGTTCGCCGAGCAGGCGCACGCAGACCGGGAAGCCGTTGCTCAACAGGCCGAGCAGGTTGTTGAACAGCAGCCGCTGGTACACCGCGACCCGGCGTGGTTCCAGCCCGGCGGGTGCGGCCACCGCCTGCGGATCGCGCAGGTGTGCGGTGAACGCATGCTGCTGTGCGCGCAGAGTGTGGGAGGTATCAGCCATGGGCGATACCGGTATGGCGGGACTGCAGGCGGCGGATGGTCTGCAGTTCGCCCTGCAGCTCGGCGTACGGGGGGAAGTTGAAATCGCGTTCGAGCAGGGTGGGGCGTGGGCCGATGCGCGCGTAGGTACGCGCCAGCAGCTCCCAGACCGGGTCGATCACCGCGCTGCCATGGGTGTCGATCTTCAGGTCCGGTGCCTCGTCCAGGTGCCCGGCCACGTGCAGGCAGACGATGCGCTCTGCGGGTAGCCCGGCAATGAAGCTGTCGGCATCGTAGCCGTGGTTGCAGGCGTTGACGTAGACATTGTTGACGTCGAGCAACAGGTCGCAGTCGGCTTCGGCGAGCACGGCATTGGTGAAGGCCAGTTCGTCCATCGCCGGCTCCGGCGCCAGGTAGTAGGACACGTTCTCCACCGCGATGCGGCGACCCAGCAGGTCCTGCACGTGGGTGATGCGTGCGGCGGTATGGCGCACGGCTTCGTCGGTGAACGGAATCGGCAGCAGGTCGTACAGGTGGCCGTCGTCGCTGCAGTAGCTCAGGTGCTCGCTGTACAGCGGCACGCGGTGCTTTTCCAGGAACTGGCCGACCTGTTCCAGCAGCTGCGTATCCAGTGGCGCGCTGCCGCCCAGCGACAACGACAGGCCGTGGCAGCTCAACGGATGGCGCTGCGCCAGTTCGGCCAGTGCATCCCCGGCGGGACCACCGACATGGATCCAGTTCTCCGGCGCGCATTCGAGGAAATCGAAGTCGCCTGCCGGGGCGTCACGCAGGTCCTGTAGCAGCGCCCGGCGCAGGCCCAACCCGGCGGCCGCCGCACGAAGCGGCGACCGCGGGTGGACGAGGCTGGCGCGGACGTCAGTGCTTGCCACCGCACTTGCCTTCGCCGCACTTGCCTTCAGCCGACTTCTTGTCGCCTGTCTTGGCAGCGGCTGCACCAGCAGCCTTGCCCTTGTCGGCACCGCACTTGCCTTCGCCACACTTGCCTTCGCCAGCCTTGCCCTTGTCACCGCCGCACTTGCCTTCAGCGGTCTTGCCGTCGGCGCCGCACTTGCCTTCGGCGTGCTTGGTATCGGCAGCCTTTGCCGCCTGGCCAGCCACCAGGTAGCCCTGGGCCAGGTCGCTCATGCTCAGGGCCGAGGCACTGGCGGTCATGCCCAGGCCGGCGGCCAGGGCCGTAGCGGTCAGCAGGGACAGGGTCTTGTTGGAACTGCTCATCGGTCTTACTCCTAGGTGGTGGGCAGGCGCCCGGGGTGAATCGATGGTGCAGCGATCCTACTCAACGAATCCTCGCCAAGAACTCAAATTTTCGTGAGATTTGTTACAGAGCGGGAGACCGGTGGCCGGAACGCCCACAACAAAAGGGCCGCTGTCACCAGGACAGCGGCCACCTTGGAGTCAACTCCGGTGTTGCAGTGCAGCGTCAGGGCTGGCCGGTGCTGGAGGTTTCATCGCGTTTTTCACGCGGCGGCAGCGGCTGCTCGCCATGCACCAGGAACCACACGTTCTCGGCGATGTTGGTGGCGTGGTCGCCCACGCGCTCCAGGTTCTTCGCCATGAACAGCAGATGCGTGCAGGGGGTGATGTTGCGCGGGTCTTCCATCATGTAGGTCAGCAGCTCGCGGAACAGCGCGGTGTACTGCGCGTCCAGTCGGGCGTCGTCCTCGCGCAGCGCCAGCGCAGCATCGGCATCGTTGTCGCGGTAGGCGGCAATGGCACGACGGACCTGCTGCGCGGCCAGGCGGCCGAGCGCCCGCAGGCCCTGGATCTGCGGCAGCGGCGGTACCTTGCCCAGCGCGATCGAACGCTTGGCAACGTTGGCCGCATAGTCGCCGATGCGCTCGATGTCGGCCGGGATGCGCAGGCCGGCCAGGATCTCGCGCAGGTCGCGCGCCATCGGCCCACGCAGCGCCAGGCGCATCACGTCATGGCTGATCTGCTGCTCCAGCGCATCGATCGCTTCGTCGTTGGCGATGATGCGATGGGCGGCGTTCTCGTCGCGCTTCTCGATCACGTCCATCGCCGCTTCGAGCTGAGCGACGGCCATCTCGCCCATGCGCACGATTTCGGCCACCAGCCGCTGCTGTTCTTCGTCGTAGCTCTTGACGATGTGGTCGTTGGGAAGATTCATGGTCTGCAATCCGGGTAGAGCCAGGCCATGCCTGGCTGGCGTGATTTGTAGAGTCGAGCCATGCTCGACTGACATTGTCTGTCTGTCGACTGACGTTTCAGCCGAAGCGACCGGTGATGTAATCCTCGGTCTGCCGCTGCGACGGCTGCGAGAAGATCACTTCGGTGCGGTCGTGCTCGATCAGGTCGCCCAGGTACATGAAGGCGGTGTAGTCGGACACGCGCGCGGCCTGCTGCATGTTGTGGGTGACGATGACGATGGTGTACTCGTGCTTGAGCTCTTCCACCAGCTGCTCGATGCGGCTGGTCGAGATCGGATCCAGCGCCGAGGTCGGCTCGTCCAGCAGCAGCACCGACGGGCGCAGGGCCACGGCACGGGCGATGCACAGGCGCTGCTGCTGGCCACCGGACAGGCCCAGTGCGCTCTGCCCCAGCTTGTCCTTCACTTCGTCCCACAGCGCGCCCTGGCGCAGTGCCTGCTCGACGCGGTCGGCCATGTCGGCCTTGCTCAGCTTCTCGTGGTGGCGGATGCCGTAGGCCACGTTCTCGAAGATGGTCATCGGGAACGGCACCGGCTTCTGGAACACCATGCCGACCTTGCTGCGCAGGCGGTTCATCGGGTACTTCGGCGACAGGATGTTCTCGCCGTCCAGCAGCACTTCACCACGCGCCTCCAGCTTCGGGTACAGCGCGTAGATGCGGTTGAAGATGCGCAGCAGGGTCGACTTGCCGCAGCCGGAGGGACCGATCAGCGCGGTCACGCGCTTTTCCGGGATCTCCAGGTTGATGCCCTTCAGGGCATGGAACTTGTCGTAGTAGAAGTCCAGTCCACGCGCAGCCAGCTTCACCGGCGACGGCGTGTGCAGGCTCTCGTGCGAGGACGGCACGGCGATGCGCTGCATCGGCACGGCGTTGGAAAGGTCGTTCATGGCGTTATCCACGGAAAGGTCAGTCATGGGAGATACGGTTGCGCAGCAGGATGCCGCGGGCGGCAAGGCTGACCAGCAACACGAAGACAGTCAGCACCAGGGCACCGGCCCAGGCCAGCACCTGCCAGGATTCATACGGGCTGCCGGCGAACTGGTTCATCACCACCGGCACCGAGGCCATCGGCTGGAAGATGTTGTTGTTCCAGTACTGGTTGCCGAAGGCAGTGAACAGCAGCGGTGCGGTCTCGCCGGAGATGCGGGCCAGCGCCAGCAGGATGCCGGTGATGATGCCGGCCGACGCACTGCGGTACAGCACCTGCACGATCACCTTCCACTGCGGGATACCCAGCGACAGGGCTGCCTCACGCATCTGCGAGGGCACCAGGCGCAGCATCTCGTCGGTGGTGCGCACCACCACCGGCAGCACGATGAAGGCCAGCGACAGGGCACCGGCGAACGCCGAGAAGTTGCCGCCGGTCTGCATCACGTACAGCGTGTAGACGAACAGGCCAAGCACGATGGACGGCGCCGACAGTAGGATGTCGTTGACGAAGCGGACCACGGTGCCGGCCTTGCGGGCGTTGCCGTACTCGGCCAGCCAGGTGCCGGCAAGCACGCCCAGCGGGGTGCCGATGCCGATCGCCAGCGCACACATCACGGCACTGCCGAAGAAGGCGTTGGCGAGACCGCCTTCCTGCATCGGCGGCGGCGTCATCTTGGTGAACAGATCCCAGTTGATGCCGGCCAGGCCCTTGGAGGCCAGGGTGAACAGGATCCAGCCCAGGAAGAACAGGCCGAACAGGGCGGTGGCGCAGGAGGCGGTGATCGCAACGACGTTGCCGATGCGGCGGCGCAGGTACAGCGAATCAGCGGTGGTGGACATCAGTTGCCCTCCTTGCGGGACAGGCGCATCAGCATCAGGCGGGCGATGGCCAGCACCACGAAGGTGACGATGAAGAGGACGAAGCCGAGCAGCAGCAGGGCCGAGCGGTAGGTTTCAGTGGCTTCGCCGAAATCGTTGGCGATCAGTGCGGCGATGGTGGTGCCCGGCTCCAGCAGCGACGGCGACAGGCGCACGCTGTTGCCGATCACGAAGGCCACTGCCATCGTCTCGCCGAGGGCGCGGCCGAGGCCGAGGAAGATGCCGCCGATCACTGCCGAGCGGGTGTAGGGCAGGACGATGTCCCAGCTCACTTCCCACTTGGTGGAGCCCAGCGCGTAGGCCGATTCCTTCAGGCGGGTCGGCACGGTCAGGAACACTTCGCGCATCACCGAGGAGATGAACGGAATGACCATGATGGCCAGCACGAAACCGGCGGTGAGCATGCCGATGCCCAGCGGCGGACCCTGGAACATCGGGCCGATGATCGGCCATTCGCCCAGCGTCTCGTTGAGGAACGGGGTGACGTACTCGGTCATCACCGGCACCAGCACGAACAGGCCCCACATGCCGTAGATGATCGAGGGAATGCCGGCCAGCAGTTCGATGGCTGTACCGACCGGGCCACGCAGCCAGCGCGGCGCGACTTCGGTGAGGAAGAAGGCGATGCCGAAGCTGACCGGCACGGCGATGACCATCGCGATGAGTGCGGTGACCAGGGTGCCGTAGATCGGGGCGAGGGCGCCGAACTTGTTTTCGACCGGATTCCAGTCGGCGGAGAAGAAGAAGCTCAGGCCCTGCATCTGCAGGGCATGGCGGCCGCCCCACAGCATCGACAGCGCGGCGCAGGCCAGCGCGATCAGGACGAAGATGACGGTGCCGACCAGCACCCATCGGAACAGTTTGTCGTTGCGGGCATCACGCGCATCACGCGTGGACGGGGCGGCTACAGGCTGGGCGATGGCATTCATGGGGACGGCAGGGCCAGGAAGGGGCGGGGCGGCACGGCGTGGAAGAAGCGGTGCCCGCTCGGGGCGGGCACCGTCGTGTCCATCACTTCAGGTCGGTCGCCCAGTAGGCCTCGATCTGCTTGACCAGTTCGGCCGGCAGCGGCACGTAGTGCAGCTCGTTGGCCTGGGCCTGGCCGTTCTCGAAGGCCCACTTGAAGAAGGCCAGGGTGTCCTGGTTCCGCTTGGCGTCCTTCGGCTGCTTCTGCATCAGCATGAAGTTGGTGGCGGTGATCGGCCACGCCTGCTCGCCCGGGGCGTTGGTGATGACCAGGTTGAAGTCCTTGGCGCTGGCCCAGTCGGCGCTGGCAGCCGCAGCGGCGAAGGTTTCCGCGCTCGGCTCGACCCAGTTGCCGGCGGCGTTCTGCATGGCGGTGTACGGCATGCCGTTCTGCAGCGCGTAGGCCAGTTCGACGTAGCCGATCGAGCCCTTGATCTGCTTCACGTAGGAAGCGACGCCTTCATTGCCCTTGCCACCGACGCCGTCCGGCCACTGCACCGAGGTGCCTTCGCCGACCTTGCTCTTCCACTCCGGGCTGACCTTGGACAGGTAGTTGGAGAAGTTGAAGGTGGTGCCCGAACCGTCCGAACGGTGGACCAGGGTGATCTTGCCGTCCGGCAGCTTCACGCCCGGGTTGGCGGCGACGATGGCCGGGTCGTTCCAGGTCTTGACCTTGCCGAGGAAGATGTCGGCCAGCAGGGCGCCGCTGAGGCGCAGCTTGCCGGTTTCCAGGCCTTCGATGTTGACCACCGGCACCACGCCGCCGATGGCGGACGGGAACTGGGCCAGGCCGGCCTGGGCCAGCTCTTCGCTGCTCAGCGGCTTGTCGGAGGAACCGAAGTCGACGGTGCCGGCCTTGATCTGGGCGATACCGCCACCGGAGCCGATCGACTGGTAGTTGATCTTGGCACCGGTGCTGGCGTTGTAGTCAGCCGACCACTTGGAGACCAGCGGGAAGATGAAGGACGCGCCCGCGCCGGACACTTCGGCGGTCACCTTGGCACCGGCAGCGGCCGGGGCGGCGGCACCGTCGGCAGCCGGCTGCTGCGCGGCCTGCTTGTCGCCACCGCAGGCCGACAGGCCCAGGGCGATGGCCAGGGAAAGAGCGGCAAGGCCGGCCGAGTGCAGTTTCATGGTCACTCCATAGCGGGGAAGAGCCGACGTCGTCGGCGGATGCGGCTATGAAATGATGTTTTTGTTACAGCCGTATTACGACCATGACAGAGGTGTCCTGGATCACGTTCTGACAAGGGTTTCACGGGGTTGGCCTCCATCCGGAAGCTCCCCGGAGACCCCGGATCTGCGCACCGATATGACGGCAGGCACAAGGTACAGCCGAGCCCACGCTCAGCTGCTCCCTGCCCTCGGTAGGTGCGGACCGTTGGTCCGCACGCTCCAGCACCCAGCCGAGCGTGGGCTCGGCTCTACAGAGGCAGGTGCCCCCAAAAACAAGAAGAGCGCGAGATCTCGAGGATCTCGCGCCCGGGGTGGGATCGGCGGGGGAGAGAGGACCCGCCGATCCCGTTCCTGCGGGGGAACGCGCTTGCTTACTTCAGGTTCTGCGACCAGTAGGTCTCGATCTGGCGGACCAGGCTGTCCGGCAGCGGCACGTAGTCCAGCTGGCGGGCCTGGGCATCGCCGCTCTTGTAGACCCAGCGGAAGAACTCCTGGGTGGCCTTGCCGTTGGCAGGGTTCTTCGGCTTCTTGTGCACCAGGATGAAGTTGGTGGCGGTGATCGGCCAGGACTCGGCGCCCGGGGCATTGGTCATCACCAGGTAGAAGTCCTTGGCGCTGGCCCAGTCGGCGCTGGCAGCAGCGGCGGCGAACGAGGCGTCGCTCGGCTGCACGAAGCGGCCGGCGGCATTCTTCATCGCGGTGTACGACAGCTTGTTCTGCAGCGCGTAGGACAGTTCGACGTAGCCGATGCCGCCCTTGATCTGCTTCACGTAAGCGGCAACGCCTTCGTTGCCCTTGCCACCGATGCCGGCCGGCCACTGGACCGAGGTGCCTTCACCGACCGAGCTCTTCCACTCCGGGCTGACCTTGGACAGGTAGTTGACGAAGTTGAAGGTGGTGCCCGAGCCATCCGAACGGTGCACGACGGTGATCTTGGCGCTCGGCAGGGTCACGCCCGGGTTCAGTGCGGCGATGGCCGGGTCGTTCCAGGTCTTGATCTTGCCCAGGAAGATGTTGGCCAGCACGGTGCCGTCCAGCTTCAGCGCGCCCGGGGCGATGCCGGCAACGTTGACCACCGGCACCACGCCGCCGATCACCGACGGGAACTGGGCCAGGCCCGCAGCAGCCAGTTCTTCCGGCTTCAGCGGAGCATCGGAGGAGCCGAAATCAACGGTCTTGGCCTTGATCTGGGCGATACCACCGCCGGAACCGATCGACTGGTAGTTGACCTTGTTGCTGGTGGCGGCGTTGTAGTCGGCCGACCACTTCGACATCACCGGGTAGATGAACGAGGCGCCCGCGCCGGTGATTTCAGCGGCGTTGGCGGCGAACACGGACGACGCTGCGAAGACGGCAACGGCAACGCGCGACTTGAAGGCGTGGATCACGGGGTGGCTCCTGGGTTGATTGGGATGCGGGGTTACCCGCCCGGCGCACATTCCATAACGGTTCGATGACAGCGCAGGGACCGTTGTATGACGCAACCGTTACAGCGCTGCCCGGCGCCCGCACAGCCAGGGGCGTGAAGGTTCTGAGTGCTGCGGGCAACGTGATGACCATGCGCCGGAGACGGCCGTGGCCCGGTTGCGATCACGTTCTATATGTCGCTGATGGACTGCCCGGTGTGGTCGTCAATGCCATCCCGGCCTGGCATTCCGCAGTGATGCCGCGTCATCCACACGAAACCACCAATGCAGTTGAGCGCTGCGCGGCGGTCGGCCCGGGCCGGGACGCTGATACGTGACGCCATATGCCGCAAGGGATCGACAAGCATGTGGCGGCAAATGAGTCGTACGCATGACCGCACGAAGAAATCTGTGGTTGGTGCTCAGGTTGTCATTCGGCTGTCATGGTTTTAACGGAATGTTCGCAAAACGCTTGACCGGCCAGCCGGCGTGGCGTTCTGCCCAAGCCATTCCAACCCTCTGGAGAAATCCAAAATGCGTTCCCATTTGCTCGCCGCCGCGGTCGTTGCAAGCCTCGGTCTGGTTTCCGCCGACGCCTTCGCAGCTCCCGCCAGCACGGGCGTATCCCAGGCACAGCTGCAGCAGCTGCAGGCGCAGATCGCTGCCCTGCAGGCCCAGGTCCAGCAGTTGCAGAACGATTCGCAGGCGCTGCAGGCACAATCTGACGCGCAGTCCGAAGTGAACATCACCCAGGCCCAGGCCCTGGAAGGTGCGCAGAAGACCCAGACCAGCGTCGACAAGCTGGCCAAGCTGGTCAATGACAACAAGATCGGCGGTCGCATGTTCTTCGACCTGACCAACATCGACAAGACCAGCAACGGCAAGGACACCGCCGCCAGCGGCACGGGTCTGGACGTCAAGCGCTTCTACCTGACCGTCGACCACAAGTTCAACGACATCTGGTCGGCCAACCTGACCACCGACTTCCAGTACAGCTCGGCCATCGGCAACACCGAACTGTTCGTCAAGAAGGCCTACGTGCAGGGTAGCTTCGACCCGGCCTTCAATCTGCGCGTCGGTGCCGCCGACATGCCGTGGATTCCGTACGTCGAGAAGTTCTACGGCATGCGTTATGTCGAGAACACCCTGACCGATCGCCTGAAGTACGGCAACTCGTCCGACTGGGGTCTGCATGGCTTCGGCAACCTGGGCAACAACTTCAACTACGCGGTCTCGGTCGTGTCCGGCGCCGGTTACAAGAACCCGACCCGCAGCAAGGGCATGGACGTGGAAGGCCGCGCGGCCTATACCCCGAACGAGAACTTCGTGGTTGCCGTCGGTGGCTACAGTGGCAAGCTGGGCAAGGAAACCGACATCCAGAGCGCCGAGAACACCTACACCCGCGCCAACGCGATGGTGGCCTACGCCAGCAGCGACTTCCGCGTCGGTGGCGAGTACTTCCAGGCCAAGAACCTCAACAACGTGATGACCGTTGCCACCGACAAGACCAGCGGCTGGTCGGTGTGGGGCAGCGTGCGCGTCACCGACGGCGGCATCAACGTGTTCGGTCGTTACGATGACACCGACGTCAGCAAGACGCTGGACCCGACCCTGAGCGACAAGTACTGGAACGTCGGCGTCGAGTTCCCGGTCATGAAGAACCTCAAGCTGTCGACCGTGTACAAGTACACGCACCTGGCCAACGCCAGCGACAAGAAGAACGACAAGACCAAGGAGTTCGGCGTCTGGGGCGACCTGTCGTTCTGATGTCCTGAAGCACTCTTGTCTACAAGCAAAGACGGCGGGCCCTGTGCCCGCCGTCCTTGTTTTGTCACACCACGAACGCGTTCACGCCTCGGCCGTGGTCTTTTCCTTGAACCGGCACAGGTCGGCGATCACGCAGCCCGGGCAATCCGGCTTGCGCGCCTTGCACACATAACGTCCGTGCAGGATCAGCCAGTGATGCGCGTCGAGCAGGAACTCGGCCGGAATCACCTTCACCAGTTTGTCTTCCACTTCGCGCACGTTCTTGCCCGGGGCCAGGCCGGTACGGTTGGAGACGCGGAAGATATGCGTGTCCACCGCCATCACCGGCTCACCGAACGCAGTGTTGAGCACCACGTTGGCGGTCTTGCGGCCCACGCCCGGCAGCGCTTCCAGTTCATCGCGATCGCGCGGCACTTCACCGCCGTGCTTCTCCAGCAGGATCGCGCAGGTGGCGATCACGTTCTTCGCCTTGGCGTTGAACAGACCGATGGTGGCGATGTACTGCTTCAGCCCGTCCTCGCCAAGCGCGAGGATCTTTGCCGGGGTATTGGCCACCGGGAACAGGCGGCGCGTGGCCTTGTTGACGCCCACGTCGGTGGCCTGCGCCGACAGCGCGACCGCCACCAGCAGTTCGAACGGTGAGCTGTACTTTAGTTCGGTCTTCGGGTGCGGATTGAGTTCGCGCAGGCGGGTGAACATCTCCACCACGTCGGCGCGCGGCATGCTGCCACCGCGTCGCGCCGGCGCGCGCGGGGTCTTCTTCGCAGCGGCCATTACTGCTCCTTGCCGGTGGCGCGGGCCTT
>NZ_JASJSQ010000037.1:0-44631 GCF_030236855.1 Stenotrophomonas maltophilia group sp. Smal13 | reverse complement strand
GCTAGTATCCGCAGATGCATGCTTGACGGTCCCTCCACCCTGGCTCCTACATACCGCGTAGGAGCCGGAAGGAACATACAAGCTTGCTCGACTGCTCGAAAAGCGTGCCAACCAAGGTTGGCACCCACCAGAGCGGTAGGCAGGAGCCAGGAATCCGGGGTTGCCGGCCAGCGGCCGGCACTACCGTCCCAGACGCAGATCCCGCGCCTTCTGGTCGGCCATCGCCTTGTCCAGCTCGGCCTGCAATGCCGGTTGCTGCACGGCGGCGTCAAGCACGTACACCTTCACGCCGTGCGCGGGCACGTCGGCCTTCAGGGATGCATCCACCTGCAACGAACCGCCGTCCAGTGCATCGCGCCAGCGGCCCGCCTGCACGTAACGCGACACGGTGAGGGTCCTGGTCCGGTCGCCCTTGTTCAGCAGCACCAGCGCGGTCTGCACCACGTCGCCCTGCTGCAGCACGCGGAGGAACACCGCCTCATCGCCCTGCAGGCGTTCGTTCACCTGCAGGCCGCGCTGCAGGGCCGGGGTGGCTGCGCGCAGCCTGGCGATGCGCTGCAGCGGCGCGAAGATCGGGCTCTGCGGGGCAGCGTCCACGCGCGGCTGACCGAAGTAGGCACGATTGCCGGCATGCTCGGCGCGACCACGCATGAAGCCGGTTTCCGAGCCGTAATAGACCACCGGAATACCGCGCGCGGTGAACAGCCAGTTGTGCGCATCGATGAAGCCGTTGTCGCTGGCCTGCAGCCGCGGCATGTCGTGGTTGTCGTAGAAGCTCATCAGCTCGTACGGGTTGGCGTACGGCCCACCGCTCAGGTGCAGCGGCTCGGCCAGGGTCTCGAAGCCCTTTCCGGCGGTGCCGAAGGTCTGCTCCAGTGCGCCGCGCAGCGGGAAGTCGAGCACGCTGACATTGGCGTTGGCCGGCCAGGTGTGTTCGGCGATGCTCGCGGCGTTGTAGTCGAACGCTTCGCCGAACATGAACATGCCCGGATGCTCGGCGCGGATGCGCTTCACGAAGGCATGCCACCACGGGTGCGGCAGCCAGCCGATGGTATCGATGCGCAGCGCATCCACGCCCTGCGCGGTCCACTGCAGGTAAGCACCCACCAGATAATCCATCACCGCCGGATTGTCCTGGTTGAAGTCGGACAGCTCGGCAAGGTTGCCGTCGAAGATCGATCCGTTCTTGCCGTCGACCGGACCGATGTTGTTGTAGAACGCGTGCAGCGGGTTGTGCTTCGGATCCAGCTTCTGCGGTGGCAGGTTCTGGTGGTCGGCGATCAGCGTTCCGTCCTTGTCGAAGATCTGGCCGAACTGCGGCTGCCGCGTCGGCATGGTCCAGGCCGGCGAGCCGTGGTTGCCGACGATGTCCAGCACCACCTTCAGGCCTGCGCCATGCAGGCCCTTGGTCAACCCCGCGAAGTCCAGGTCCTTGCTGGGCAGGTGCTCATCGAGCTTGTAGAAGTTGATGCCCCAGTAGCCGTGGTAGCCGGTCTTGCCGCGATCGGTCAGCGTGCTGGTACAGCTGATCGCCTTGCTGCCGGTGAACGCCTCGTCCGGGTTGTCGATGATTGGCGTGATCCATACCGCGCCGAAGCCGAGGTTGCGGATGTACTGCGCATTGTCGAGCACGCCGCGGAAGTCGCCACCGAGGTAGCCGATATTGCCGTCCACCTTGTCCGGGCACGGCACCGGGATATCGAAGGTGCGGTGCTTGCCGCCCTGGTCGCGATGATCGTTGGACGGGTCGCCGTTGACGAAGCGGTCGGTGACCACGAAGTACACCGCATCGCTGGCGAACGGCTCGGTGGTGCCCACATAGTCCGGGCGTGGCGCGGCCGTCGCATGGCCGGCCAGCAGTACCAGAGAAACAGCAACAGACAGCGCACCACGCATCACACCACCTCCGGACGGGACGGAACCCGCAGCACGCACAGGCCGGCGACGAACAGGCTGCAGCCGCCCAGCACCAGCACATGCATCGGCTGGCCACCCAGCCAGGCGCGCAGGGCAAAGCCGAGCGCGCTGGCCGCAACCAGCTGCGGGATCACGATGAAGAAATTGAAGATGCCCATGTACACGCCCATCTTCGATGCGGGCACGCTGTCGGACAGCAGTGCGTATGGCAGCGAAAGAATGGACGCCCAGGCGAAGCCGACGCCGACCATCGACAGCAGCAGCCAGTGCGGGTCGCGGATGAACATCAGCGAGACCAGACCTGCACCGCCCAGCCAGAGGTTGACCAGGTGGCTCCAGCGCAGGCCAATCGCACGCACCATCGGCGGAATCAGTACCGCGGCCAGCGCAGCGAAGCCGTTGTAGGCACCAAACAGCACGCCCACCCAGTTGGCGCCCTCGTTGTAGGCCGCTGACTGCGGATCGGTCGAGCCGAAGTGGATACCCGCCACCGCGGCGGTGGTGTAAATCCACATCGCAAACAGCGCGAACCACGAGAAGAACTGCACCCACGCCAAACGACGCATGGTCACCGGCATCGCGCGCAGGTCACCGACGATGGCGGCCAGCATATGCGTGGCAGGCAACGCACGCGCGGCCGCCAGCAGCAGGCCGTAGCCGGCGCACAGTCCTGCCAGCACATACAGCATCCTGTCGCCCTGCCGCCAGGCGATCAACAGCGCCAGCACCACGCCGAGCCCCAGCCACAGCGCCACCTGCGTCCACGGTGCGGGGCCACTGATCGCAGCCCCTGCGTGGTGCGCCGGCGGCTCGGCATCGTCAAACCCGGCCAGCTCCGCCGGCGAGTACTCGCGGGTGCTGACCACCGTCCAGGTGATCGCCGCCAGCAGCACCACCGCGCCGAAGTAGAACGCATAGCGCACGGTATCGGGCACTTCTCCGGCAGCTGCGGTATTGGCAACACCGAAGTGGGCCAGGATGAACGGCAGGAAGCTGGCGACGATGGCGCCCACACCGATGAAGAAGCTCTGCATGGCATAGCCGGCCGGACGCTGGCGCGGCGCCAGCTGATCGCCGACGAAGGCGCGGAACGGTTCCATCGACACGTTGATCGAGGCGTCCAGCACCCACAAGGTACCGGCGGCGATCCACAGCGTCGGCGAATTCGGCATCACCAGCAGCGCCAGCGTGGTCAGCACCGCACCGATCATGAAGAACGGGCGGCGGCGGCCCCAGCGCGTCCAGGTGCGATCGGACAGGTAACCGATCACCGGCTGCACCAGCAGGCCAGTCAGTGGCGCCGCGATCCACAGCCCGGGCACCGCATCCATGTCCGCGCCCAGTGTCTCGAAGATGCGGCTGGCGTTGGCGTTCTGCAGGGCGAATCCGAACTGGATGCCGAGGAAGCCGAAACACATGTTCCAGATCTGCCAGAACGACAGCTGCGGTTTGGCGGGACGACTCATCGTGCACCCTCTTCCATCGCCACCGGCGCCACCTTCAGCGCCTGCACCTGGGCCTGGTTGAGCACGCCATCACGCCCGCCCTTGCCGCCCGTGTAGTGCGCGAAGTGCTGCAGCGCGCTCATGTTGAAGCCCTCTTCAAGCGCGACCGTGCACTGCCCCTTTGGCACCGTGAATGTCGCCGAGGTCGAGTCCTGCATCGCCACGCTGTGTGGCAGAGTGACCGTATGCCGCTGCAATGGCTGGCCCGGGCACTGCAGCACCAGCTGCTTGACCGCAGCGGTGACGCCGGTGTTGATCGGCCCGTTCGGGTTGCGGTACTGCAGGCGCAGGCGCACCTGCCCGGCCTTGACCGAGGTGAACTGCCAGCGTTTCTCGCCCTTCAGCACCTGCTGCGGACCGACGCAGAGCGTCGGGCTGTGCAGTGATTCCAATGCACCCTCGCGCCGGGTCAGGCTGAGGCAGTGCTGCAGGCCATCGTCGCTGATGTGCACCTGGCCATTGCTGGCGACGAGGGCCCTGCCGTCCTTCCACAGAACCTGCTCGGCTTGCACCGGAACGTTCCAGCCCGTGCCCATGCGCAGGGCCTGCGGTGCCGCCGGTGTTGCGGGCGCACGCGCGTTGGCATCCGCAGTCGTGGCAGAAAAACCGGTTGCGGCCGGGGCAGCGACCAGCTGCACCGTGGTAGTCGTGCCACGTGTGATGGTGCTGCCGGCCACCAGCAGGCCATCGCCCACGTTCTGCGGGCGCTCCAGCACATAGCGCCTGCCGTTGGCTTCCAGCGTGATGCGGGGGTGCGTGCCGAACAGCTCCGGCACCAGCACCGCCGGCAGTTTGGGCTGCATGCGGCCATCGTCCTGCACACCGAACACGCCTTCGACCACCATCGACAGATACCCGGCCACCGACCACAGCTGGCGTTCGGAGTTGACCACCGGGCCGCTCAGCGCACCTTCCTCGACATGCACGGCCTGGCTGACCAGTTCGTAGTTTTCCATGTTGGAACCGGCCAGCGCAGCGCCCTGCATCAGCGAACGGATCTCAGCGGCGATGCGCGGCGCATCGTCCAGCTGCCGCGCCGCACGCAGAAAGTACGCGCTGACAAACGGCCAGATCGCGCGGTTGTGGTAGATCGGCTGCTGCGACTCCTGCGGCCACACCACCGGACTGCCGGCCGGCCCCATCGGGTAGGCGGCCAGCGCACGGCGCGCACGCTCGGCCGGCAGCACCTCGGCGAGGATGCCCAGCGACAGCCCGAGCAGATCGACCTTGGCGTACGGCACCGGGTGCGCGGCTTCGCCGATGTAGCTCATGTACTGGCCCATGTCCTCGCGCCAGAAGCGTGCATCGATCTGCTGCGCCAGCGCATCGGCCCACACCTTGTACTCGGCCGCGCGGGCGTCGCCGTGCTGGCCGGCCAGGCGTTCGGCCAGGCGCAGTGCCTGGTAGTGCAGCACGTTGGTGGACAGTGCGTAGGAATCACCGATGAAGCGCACGTCCTCGCGGGTCCAGTCCGGATAGGTCTGCTCGCGCCAGTCCAGGAACGAGGTCTCACCACGGTACAGGCCCACCTGCGCGTCGAACACCATCGCGCGGTCCTGCGCCAGCGTGCCCTGCAGCGCCTGCCAGACCTGGTCGGCAAACGCGCGATCGTCCAGCAGGTGGCGTGCCGCCAGGAACCACACCACCCGGTCGCTGCTGATCGGCCAGCTGCCGCCGGAACCGGTGTCCTGCGCGACGAACAGGCCGGGCGTATGGCCATCGCGCGCTGCCGAGAGCTTGAACTGCAGCGACTGCCGGGTGCGCTGCGGGTCCAGCCGCGCCAGCGCCAGGTCGGCGGCGAAGCTGACATCGCGGGTCCACACGTAGGGCCAGCGCGCGCCGGTCTGGAAGCACTCGCATGGCACCGGCCGGCCTTCGTCGAACGCGGGATCGCGGATCGCATCCACGCGGTCCTGGTCCATCTCCTGCTGGGCCAGCGCGAACAGTGCATCGAACATCACGCTGCCGGTCTGGCTGCGCATCGGCATGGGCGCGATACGCACCTCAGCCTTCGGCGCATGCAGCACGTAGCTGCCCTTGGCAGCGGCTTCGGCGCGCGCATGGCGGCCGTCGAATTGCAGGTCGGCCGCCTGCGCGGTCGATCCCAGCGCTGCCCCCAGGGCAGCGGTCAGGCAAATGATCTTCAGCATCGAAGCGGCGGACCGGCTTGCGCCCGTCGGCCTCCCTCCCTCTCTGCACGCGTTGTAGGTCCGCACCGTCGTTGCCGGCGGGCGGGCGCGGCCCCTCCCTCAAGGTGCCTTGGCCCCATGGTAGACGCGGTGCTGTCGGCTGCGTCCAGCTGCATACGTATTCATGGCACCACACGGTAGCGCGCCTGCCGTGCTGGCTTATGGTCCGGGTCTGCCAACGGCGCCTTGGGAGGGGAAATGCCGATGTCACCCACTGCTGTACGCGCGGTGTTCGCGCACCTGCTCGGTCTGGCTCTGCTGGGCCTGGCCACGCTGGCGCAGGCCGCGCCGCAGGTGGCCAGCGTCGAATCACCGGGAAAGGTGCTCAAGGTCAGCCTGGTGCTGGACGGTGGCACCGCGCGCTATCGCGTCGAGCGTTTCGGCGAGACCGTGGTGGAAGATTCGAAGCTGGGCTTTGCCTTGCGCGATGGGCGCCTGGACCGGGATTTCGCCCTGCTCGGCCAACAGCAACGCAGCGTCGATGACAACTGGGAACAGCCCTGGGGCGAACGCCGGCTCACCCGCAACCACTTCAACGAACTGACCGTGCAGCTGGCCGAGACCACCGGCAGCAAGCGCCGGCTGGATGTGGTGTTCCGCGTGTACGACGATGGCCTCGGCTTCCGCTACGTATTCCCCGAGCAGCCGAACCTGCGCGAAGCCATCATCGATGACGAGCTGACCGAGTTCGCCATCGCTCAGGATTCCACCGCGTGGTGGATCCCTGCCGGCGAACCGATCCACTACGAGTACCTGTACCAGCGCACGCCGCTGCGCGAGGTTCCGCTGGTGCATACGCCGATGACCCTGCGCAGCCGCGATGGCCTGCACGTGGCGATCCACGAGGCCGCGCTGGTGGACTATGCCGGCATGTGGCTGCGGCGAACCGAGGGCCAGCGCCTGCGCGCGCAGCTGTCGCCCTCGGCCGAAGGCTGGAAGGTGCGCCGTGCCCTGCCCTTCGCCACGCCGTGGCGCACGCTGCAGATTGCCGACCGTGCCGGCGGCCTGGTCGAATCGGACCTGATCCTCAACCTCAACGAACCCAATGCGCTGGGTGATGTGAGCTGGGTGAAGCCGGCCAAGTACCTGGGGGTGTGGTGGTCGATGCACCTGGACAACGAGAGCTGGGCGACCGGGCCGAAGCATGCGGCCACCACCGCCAAGACGAAGAAGGTGATCGACTTCGCCGCCGCGCACGGCTTCCGTGGCGTGCTGGTGGAAGGCTGGAATCCGGGCTGGGACGGCATGTGGGTGGGCAATGGCTACGACTTCGATTTCACCCGTGCCACGCCCGATTTCGACATTGAAGCGCTGTCGGCGTATGGCCTGAACAAGGGCGTGCACCTGATCGGCCACCATGAAACCGGCTGCGCCATCGAGCACTACGAGGAGCAGCTGGACGCTGCGCTGGACCTGTACGCGCGGCTGGGCGTGGACCAGTTCAAGACCGGCTACGTCTGTGACGACGGCCAGGTCGACCGCCGCAATCCCTCGGGCGGCCCGCGGTGGCGCGAGTGGCACGACGGTCAGTTCATGGCCCGCCACCATCTGACGGTGGTGCAGGAAGCAGCGCGCCGCCATCTGTCGGTGAACCCGCATGAGCCGATCAAGGACACCGGCCTGCGCCGCACCTATCCCAACTGGATCTCGCGCGAAGGCGCACGTGGCATGGAGTACAACGCCTGGGGCCAGCCGCCGAACCCGCCGGAACATGAGGTCAACCTGGTGTTCACCCGCATGCTGGCCGGGCCGATGGATTACACCCCCGGCATCCTCAGCCTGAAGGGCCGCCACGGCCAGGCCATTCCCAGCACGCTGGCACGCCAGCTGGCGCTGTACGTGGTGCTGTACAGCCCGATCCAGATGGCCGCCGACCTGCCCGAGCACTACCTGCAGCATCGCCAGGCATTCCGCTTCATCGAAGACGTCGCGGTGGACTGGGAGCAGAGCCGCGTGCTCGATGGCGAAGTGGGCGACTACGTGACGATCGTGCGCCGCGACCGCAACAGCCGCGACTGGTTCCTCGGCAGCATCACCGACGAGCACGGCCGTGTGCTGCCGGTGTCGCTGGGCTTCCTGGAACCGGGCGTGCGCTACCGCGCCGAGATCTACCGCGATGGCGAGGGCGCGGATTTCCGCAGCAATCCCTTCGCATTCGCGCGCGAAACCCGAGAGGTGACCAGCGCCGACGCACTGACGCTGGTGCTTGCGCCGGGTGGCGGGCAGGCCATCCGTTTCACGCCGCTTTGAATGCCCCGGTAGTGCCGGCCGCTGGCCGGCAACCCGGTGATCGTGATTGCCGGCCAGCGGCCGGCACTACCGCACGAGGTACCTGAAAGCGATTACACCCCTGCAAACGCCATTGAATACGTATGCAGGGTGATTCCCGCGAAGAACGCGCTGCCTACCATAGCGGCGACGACAGCGGCCACCGCGTCGCACGTCCACGGTCACTCCGGGACGTTCACGAATCGATCTGCAACATTGCCTGGGAGGGGAAAATGTTGAACCACAAGCGCAGCGCGCTGAGCATCGCGCTGGCCGTTGTCCTGGCGCCGACGCTGGCGTCGGCACAGTCCACGCAGAGCACCACCACGCCGGCCGCCACCGCCGCCACCAACCTGGATACGGTGCAGGTCACCGGCATCCGCCGCGGCATCGAGAACGCAATCGCGATCAAGCAGGACGCCACCTCGGTGGTCGAAGCGATCTCCGCCGAAGACATCGGCAAACTGCCCGACGTCAGCATCGCCGAATCCATCTCGCGCCTGCCCGGCCTGGCTGCCCAGCGCGTGGCCGGCCGTGCGCAGGTGATCAGTGTGCGTGGCCTGTCGCCCGACTTCGCCACCACCCTGCTCAATGGCCGTGAAGTGGTCAGCACCGGCGACAACCGCGGCGTCGAATTCGACCAGTACCCGTCCGAGCTGGTCAACGGCGTGACCGTGTACAAGACCCCGGACGCGGCGCTGGTCGGGCAGGGCCTGTCGGGCACCATCGACATGCAGACCGCACGCCCGCTCAGCTTCGGCGAGCGCGTGATCGCGGTCAGCGGCCGCTACCAGAAGAGCTCCCTGGGCCGCGCTGCCAACATCGACCCGTATGGCAACCGTTTCAGCGCCAGCTACATCGACCAGTTCTTCGACAACACCCTGGGCATCGCCATTGGTTATGCGCACAGCGACATGCCGATCCAGGAGAACCAGGTCGGCCTGTACGAGCCCTGGACCACCGAACACACCGACAAGGGCGAGCGTCGCGGAATCGCACCTGGCACCTACTTCACCGATGGCATCAAGGCCCTGCGTCGCACCGGCAACAACAAGCGCGACGGCG
Source organism: Stenotrophomonas maltophilia group sp. Smal13 (assembly GCF_030236855.1). Lineage (NCBI taxonomy): Bacteria > Pseudomonadati > Pseudomonadota > Gammaproteobacteria > Lysobacterales > Lysobacteraceae > Stenotrophomonas > Stenotrophomonas maltophilia group sp. Smal13. Next base: position 35,687 of record NZ_JASJSQ010000037.1, on the reverse strand, counting down.
TGATGGCAACGATCCAGTTCCGCCCCAGCAACAGCTGGACCAGCACCTTCGATGCGTTCCACACCGAAGCCGAGCAGATCGACACCGCCAACCAGTTCGAGCTGAGCCTCAGCGGCAACGGCGAGGACAGCAACAACCCCAACGCGATCCTGCCGGTGTTCAGCAATGTCGGCCGCAATGCCGATGGCAGCTTCACCGGCGGCACGATCAACAATGCATACCCGCTGGTGCGCGGCATGTACAACAAGCGCAAGGACAAGATCGATGCGTTCGGCTGGAACAACGAGTTCAACGTCGGTGGCGTGAAGCTGGTCGCCGACCTGAACTACTCCAAGGCGACCCGCCGCGAGATCAACCTGGAAAACAACCTGCAGCTGGTGCCGCGCCCGCAGTTCGACACGATCGGGCTGGTGGTGAACAACAACAGCTTCTCGCAGATCACGCCGGGGCGCGACTATTCCAATCCGGACAGCCTGTTCCTGACCAACACGATCTATGGTTCCGGCTACGGCAAGGTGCCAGAGGTCGAAGACCGCTTGAAGGGCGCCAAGCTGGCGGCGACGCTGCCGGTTCCCGAGGCCATGTCCAGCTGGTTCTCGGATGTGGACGTGGGCGTGAACTATGCCGACCGTCGCAAGCAGAAGGCCCAGGCCGAAGGCAACATCCTGCTCGGCGCCCAAGGCGAATCCACCATCGCACCGGACCTGCAGTACCGCCCGGTCAACCTCGGTTTCGCCGGCATCGGCTACATCCCGTCGTGGAATGTGCCGGCAGCCGTCGGTCGTTACATGACCTTCAACCCGGTCGACAACCTGGACTACCTGATTCCCAAGTCGTGGACGGTCGAGGAGAAGATCACCACGGCGTGGGCACGCCTGAACATCAATACCGACATCGGCGTGGTCGGCGTGCGCGGCAACATCGGCGTGCAGATGCAGCACACCGACCAGAGCTCGGACTCGCGCTACTGGGACAGCTCGCAGCCGGCGGGCAGCAACATCCAGCCCTTCTCTGCCGGCAAGACCTACAAGGATTGGCTGCCGAGCTTGAACCTGGTGTTCATGTTCCCGCACCAGCAGACGCTGCGCTTCGCCGCCGCCAAGCAGGTCGCGCGCCCGCGCGTGGACCAGATGCGTGCCGGCCTGGAATTCGGCGTGGATACCAACAACGGCCGCCCCGGTGGCAGCGGTGGCAATCCGCTGCTGGATCCGTGGCGCGCCACCGCGCTGGATCTGTCCTATGAGAAGTACTTCGGCGAGAAGGCCTACGTGGCTGCGGCGATCTTCTACAAGGACCTGAAGAGCTACGTCTACACGCAGTCGATGGACAACTACGACTTCAGCGGCCTGCTCGGCAACTACGTGCCACCGCCGGGCATGACCGCACCGGTGCTGACCACCGGCACCTTCTCCACGCCGCAGAACGGCAAGGGCGGCACGTTGAAGGGGCTGGAGCTGACCGGGTCGTTCCCGCTGGAGATGCTGACCGACAGCCTGCGCGGCTTCGGCGTGCAGGCCAGCGCGACCTTCAACAAGAGCGACATCACCATCCTGGATCCGGAGAGCGCCTCCAGTGTGGGCACCGACCCGATCAGCCTGCCGGGACTGTCCAAGCGCGTGTACAACTTCACCGCCTACTACGAGCGCAGCGGCTTTGAAGCACGTGTGAGCCAGCGCCGCCGTTCGGACTTCATCGGTGAGATCGGCAACTTCAACGGCAATCGCACGCTGCGCTACGTGGTGGGCGAGAACGTGACCGATGCACAGGTCAGCTACACCTTCAGCGACAGCAGCAGCCTGCGCGGGCTGACCCTGCTGCTGCAGGGCAGCAACCTGACCAACGAGCCGTACCGCACCTACGCCGGCAGCAAGGACCGCCCGCTGGAATACATCGAGTGGGGCCGCACCTACATGCTGGGCGTGAACTACAAGTTCTGACCACGACCGGGTAGTGCCGGCCGCTGGCCGGCAGCACAAGGGGAGCAGGACCGGAAACCCGCTACGCAGGCAGCGGGTTTTCTTTTGCGCGCATGCCGGCCGTTGGTCGGCGAGGCCCATCCACGCATGGCGTGGATAAGGGCCATCCCCAGTAGATCCACGCCATGCGTGGATGCCCTTCACCGGAAGCCCACCCACAAAAAAGGGACGGGGCGCTTCGGCCCCGTCCCCGCAAGTACCGCCACCGGAGAAAACGGTCAGCTGCGTCGGGCGCAATACACCGCGCGCGGCGGCAGCCGGAGTTCATTGCCCTGCACCGTGCCCGCATCCGGGCCCGGCACCGCCACCTGCTGCCAGTTGCCCGGCGGCAGCGGATGGTTCACCGCCTCGGCCGACAGGTTGAAGGCCAGCAGGAGGGTTTCATCTGCAAGCATACGCTCGAACAGCAGCACTGGCTCGGCGCTTTCGATGAATCGGATGCTGCCATGCAGGAGTGCCGGCTGGCTATGCCGCCAGGCCAGGAACCCGCGGAACGCAGCCAGGACCGAGTCCGGGTCGCGCTCCTGCACCGCCACGGCCGCGGCGCGGTGCTCGGGCGGAATCGGCAGCCACGGCTGGCCGGCGGTGAAACCGGCCAGCGGCGCGTCGGTCCACGGCAGTGGGGTCCGGCAGCCATCGCGGCCCTTGAAGTTGGGCCAGAAGGTGATGCCATAGGGGTCCTGCAGGGCCTCGAACGGCACCTCGGCCTCGGCCAGGCCCAGTTCCTCGCCCTGGTACAGGCAGACCGAGCCGCGCAGCGAGCACAGCATCGCCACCAGCATCCTCGCCAGGCGCGGGTCAGCCGGGTGGCCGCCCCAGCGGCTGACCGCCCGCTCCACGTCGTGATTCGAAACCGCCCAGCACGGCCAGCCTTCGATCATCGCCGCTTCCAGCCGCGAGACCGTGTCGCGGATATAGGCCGCGCTGTAGTCGTCCACCAGCAGCTCGAAGCTGTAGCCCATGTGCAGACGACCATCCCGGGTGTACTCGGCGGTGGTGGCCAGCGAGTCCTCCGAGGAGATCTCGCCCAGGCTGACCGCCCCCGGATACTCGTCCAGCAGCGCGCGCAGCCTCTCCAGGAACGGCAGGTTCTCCGGCTGGGTGTTGTTGTAATAGTGGTACTGGTAGGCGTACGGGTTGTCCGGGCTGAAGCCGCGACCGAAGCGCTTCTCCGCCGGCTTGGCCGGGTTGTCGCGCAGCTGCGCGTCATGGAAGCAGAAGTTGATCGCATCCAGGCGGAAGCCATCCACGCCGCGGTCCAGCCAGAAGCGCACGTTGTCCAGGGTGGCCTGCTGCACGTCCGGGTGATGGAAGTTCAGGTCCGGCTGGTCGACCAGGAAGTTGTGCAGGTAGTACTGCTCTCGGCGCGGCTCCCACTGCCAGGCGCCGCCGCCGAACAGCGACAGCCAGTTGTTGGGCGGCGTGCCGTCCTCGCGCGGGTCCGCCCACACGTACCAGTCGGCCTTGGGGTTGGTCCGGTCCTGGCGGCTCTCGCGGAACCAGGCGTGCTCGATCGAGGTATGGCTCAGCACCTGGTCGATCATCACCTTCAGGCCCAGACCGTGCGCCTTGGCCAGCAGGCGGTCGAAGTCGTCCAGGCTGCCGAACAGCGGGTCGACGTCGCGGTAGTCGGCGATGTCGTAGCCGAAGTCGGCCATCGGCGATTTGAAGAACGGCGAGATCCAGATCGCGTCCACGCCCAGCGTTGCGATGTGGTCCAGGCGCTGGATGATGCCCGGCAGGTCGCCTACCCCGTCGCCGTTGGCGTCAAGGAAACTGCGCGGGTAGATCTGGTAGATGACGGCTCCGCGCCACCATGGATAGTGCGACATCGACAGCCCCCCTCCGGGCGTGCGGGACCCGCCGGGAGCGGGCCGAAATCCTGATGCCGCAAGCTTAGCGGTGGCCTCACGGGCATGGCGCAACCTGCATACGTATTCACGCAGGCGGCATCCGTGGCCGGGCCGCAGACGCCGGCCTGCCCGGTTTGCGCCCGAATTCACAGGCAACGCCTATAATCAGCGATGAGCCTGAAAGCCTGATCGCATGACCATCACCGAAGACACCCGTCCCGCCCTGGGCCTGCCCCAGATCCAGTCGCTTGCCGCGGCCGACATGGCCGCCGTCGACGCCCTGATCCGGCGCCGCCTGTCCTCGGACGTCGTGCTGATCAACCAGATCGCCGATCACATCATTTCCGCCGGCGGCAAACGCCTGCGCCCGATGCTGGTGATGCTGGCCGGCCATGCGGTCGGCCAGGCCGGCCCGGACCACCACCAGCTGGCGGCGATCATCGAGTTCATCCACACCTCCACCCTGCTGCACGACGACGTGGTGGACGAATCCAGCCTGCGCCGTGGCCGCAGCACCGCCAACGCCCTGTGGGGCAACGCGCCCAGCGTGCTGGTCGGCGACTTCCTGTACTCGCGCAGCTTCCAGCTGATGGTCGAGCTGGAGCGCATGTCGGTGATGCAGATCCTGGCCGATGCCACCAACCGCATCGCCGAGGGTGAAGTGCTGCAGCTGCTGCACGTGCACAACCCGGATACCGACGAAGCCGCCTACCTGCGCGTGATCGAGCGCAAGACCGCGGTGCTGTTCGCCGCCGGCACCCGCCTGGGCGCGCTGGCCAGCGGCGTGGATGAAGCCACCCAGCAGGCCCTGTTCGACTACGGCATGCACCTGGGCTACGCGTTCCAGATTGCCGACGACGTGCTGGACTATTCGGCCAATGCCGAGGAGCTGGGCAAGAACCTGGGTGACGACCTCGCCGAGGGCAAGGCCACGCTGCCCCTGATCCACGCGATGGCGCACTCCGACGACGCCACCCGCGAGCGCCTGCGCACCATCGTGCAGGACGGCGACGCCTCGGCGATGCCGGAAGTGCTGGCCGCGATCCGCGCTACCGGCGGGCTGGAGTACAGCCGCGCGCGTGCCGAGGAATATGCCGAAGCCGCCGAGCGCGCGCTCGATGGCCTGGCCGACAATGATGCCGTGGCTGCCCTGCGCGGCCTGGCCCGCTACGCGGTGCAGCGCTCGCATTGATGGGTTGAGGCGTGCCGACCAACGGTCGGCACCCACTAAACCGGCATTCCGGTGGGTGCCGACCGATCGCGTTTACCGCATTGTAGTGCCGGCCGCTGGCCGGCAACCTCATGATGCTGCGGATGTCACGGGAATGCCGGCCAGCGGCCGGCACTACCGCTGCACGGTTCAACGTTTCTCGAAGCGCTCCTCGAAGAACTCATCCAGCGCCTTCCACGCACGCTTCGCCGCGCGCTCGTTGTACTGGCAGCCCGGCGGGCTGTTGGCATCGCGCTCGGCAAAGCAGTGCACCGCGCCGCTGTAGTTGGTGAATTCCCAATCGACCTTGGCCGCGTTCATTTCTTTCTGGAAGCTGCCGATGTCCTCGGCGGTCACGCTGGTGTCGTCGGCGCCATTGAGCACCAGCACCGACGGGTGGCTGCCACCAGCCTGCGCCGGCAGCGGCGAACCCAGCCCGCCGTGCAGGCTGACCACCCCTGCCAGCGGCGCGCCGGCACGGGCCAGTTCCAGCACCGTGGTGCCGCCGAAACAGAAGCCGACCGCACCGATCCGACGGGTATCCAGCGGCACCTTGCCAGCCTGAGCCTTGAGCACGTTCACCGCCTCCAGCGCGCGCGCACGCAGCAGCGGCCGGTCGTTGCGCAGCTTACTGGCCACCGGTCCGGCCTCGGCGTCGGTCTTCGGCCGCACGCCCTTGCCGTACACATCGGCCACCAGCACCACGTAGTCATCGCCGGCCAGCTGCTTGGCCTTCTCGATGGCCGACTCGTTCACGCCTTTCCAGTTCGGCACCATCACCAGCCCGGGGCGCTTATCGTTGTCGCCGTCGTCATAGACCAGCACGCCGCTGAAAGTCGTGCCCTGGTGCTTCCACTCCACCGGCTGCGTCTTCATCGCCGCCCACGCCGGCATCGCCGCCAGCCCCAGAACCACCGCCACACCGCATCGCCAACGATTCATGCGCCTGCTCCGCAAGAAAAAGGGGACGGAGGGGATTAAGCCGTATTCGCCCCTCCCGCGTCGCATTCTGCATTGGCGACGTGACGCAGGTGTGGTTGGATACGACTTAATCCCCTCCGTCCCCTTTTTTCGCATGAATCTTGTTGATCGCTTCCTGTCTGGCCTTGTTCCGCGTCTGCCTGCCGACGATGCCGCCCAGTGGGCTTGGGTCCAGGGCGCCAGCGCCGAAGACCTGCAGCGCCTGCGTGCGCAGTGGCCGCAGGTGCCGGACAGCCTGGCGGAACTGTTGTCCCGCGTGGATGGCACCCATTTCCGCGAGTACCCCGGCGGCGAGGTCTGCGTGCTGATGCTGGGTTCAGATGTGGGCGATTACCCCTACTACCTGCGCTCGGTCGCGCAGATCTTCGAGGACCAGCAGCAGTGGGACGACAGCATCCGTTCCATCTACGAAGAGTGGCTGGATGACGAGCCGGAGATCCTGGGTGAGGGCATCGACGCCGATCTGCCGATGAACCGCCGCCTGTGCTTCTCGCACTGCATGAACAACGGCGGCACCTCGATGCTGTACCTGGATTTTGATCCCGCGCCGGGCGGCGCGGTCGGCCAGGTGGTGCGCTACCTGCACGATCCGGACAGCTATGCGGTGATCGCGCCCAGCTTCGATGCGTACCTGCAGCAGCTGATCGAAGGCGGCTACGCGTTCATCGATGAGGAGCAGTAGATCCACGCCATGCGTGGATGAATTTCTCCGGAGGTTGCCGGCCAGCGGCCGGCACTACCTTCAAGCGATACCCAGCCCGGGAATCGCGCTGATGCTCTCCGGGTCAAACCCAGCCAGCTCAGCGAAATGGCGGCCACGCGCCACGTAGTCACGGTAGGCGCCGAAACTAGGCGCGCCCGGCGACAGCAATACCACCCCGCCCTCAGAACCCAGCGCGGCACGTGCCAGCGCCATTGCCTCGGGCAGATCCGCCGCCGCGTGCAGACCGAAGCGACCGGCATCGGCCAGCGGCTGCAGCATCGCGTGGATGCGCGGGCCGTTGCTGCCCATCGTCACGATCTCCACCGGCGGCACGTCGTGCGCCATGTGCTGCATGAAATCGGTCCAGTCCAGGCCACGGTCATGCCCGCCCACCAGCAGCGCGATGCGCTGGCCGGCGAAGCACTCCAGCGCGGCCAGGCTGGCATGCGGCGTGGTGCTGATCGAATCGTTGACGTAGGTCAGGCCATCGGCCGCGCCGATGCGCTGCAGGCGATTCGGCAGCGGACGGAAATCCTGCACCGCCGGTGCCAGCGCCACGGCGTCCAGCCCCAGCGCTTCCAGCGCCGCCAGTACCGCACAAAGGTTGCCGCGGTTGTGGCGACCCGGCAGCGGCGTGTTGCGGGTATCGAACACGGCCTGCTCGCCGCGATGCACGATGTCACCGCGCATATGCCAGCCCTGCGGCTGGTTGAACCAGACCACTTCGCTATCGGGCAGCGACAGCGCAGCCAGATGCGGATCGGCGGCATTGAGCACGGCGATGCGCGGTGCGGCTTCAGTCACCAGCCGCAGCTTGTCCTCGATGTAACGCTGCTCGCTGCCGTGCCAATCCAGGTGCTCCGGGAACAGGTTCAGCACCACCGCCACCTGCGGATGGGCGCCACTGCGCGCCACTTCGCCGGTCTGGTAGCTGGACAGTTCCACCGCCCAGTACGCGGGTGCGGGCTGCGGGTCCAGCACTTCCAGCAGCGGCAGGCCGATGTTGCCGACCAGGCCGGTGCGGTGGCCGGCCGCGCGCAACAGGTGCGCGACCAGCGCGGTGGTGGTGCTCTTGCCTTTGGTACCGGTCACACACACGGTGTCGTGCACGATGCCATCGGCACCCGCATGCTCGGCGAACCACAGCGCAGTGCCACCGATGAAAGTGGTGCCCTGCGCCGCCGCGGCCAGCGCGATCGGCTGGTACGGGCTGATGCCGGGCGATTTGATCACCACATCGAACGCGGCCAGCGCTTCAGCGGAAGGCTCGCCACGCACGTCCAGCACGCCCTGTGTTTCCGCATGCGCGGCCTCCACTTCGGCCGCAGGGCAGAACAGGCTCAGCGGCAGCGTGGGCAGGCGCTCGCGCAGCACCGCAAACGCGGCGCGGCCCTCACGGCCCCAGCCCCACAGCGCGACGCGCTTTCCTTCAAGCTTCGAAATCTTCACGCACCCGTTCCCACAGCGCAGCCGGAACGCGGTGCTCGCCCTGCAGCTGCAGCAGCGGTGCCAGTTCCAGTTCGGCGGCATCCAGCTGCGGCTGGATCTCATTGCAGAAGCGCTTCACCAGCACGTCTTCCTTCCACTCCGGGCGCTGCGCCAGGGTCGCCATCGCCGCACGCGATTCGCGGCCTTCGCCCACGCACTCGAACGGCTTGTGGTCCTGGAATTCCAGCAGCGCGTCGAAGCCGCCGGCCTGCTCGGCATCGTCCAGCAGGTTGCGGCCGAAGATGCGCACCAGGCGCGTCTTCGGCATGAACGGGGCCAGCGCCAGGAACACGAAATGGCACTTCGGGCAGACGCCGCACCAGCGGTTCACCGGGCGCTCGCCGAGGATGTGGAAGTTGCGGTTGCAGCTGGAGAAATGCGCGTCGTAGAAATCGGTCTTGGCGAACTGGCGGGCCACTGCCAGCTCCGACATCGGGCGCAGCAGCGAGTAGTACTGCAGGTCCGCCGCTACGTGCGTCTGCACATGGCTGCCGAACGCCTGCTCGAATGCCCAGCCCTTGGACCACTGGTGGTTCACTTCGCCGGTGCCCGGAATCTGGCTGCCGTAGCTGGCCGAACGTTCGTTGGAGAACACCACCTGGTCCACGCCCTGCAGCAGCGCGGCCAGCACCATGATCGCCGAGTTCACCGCAGTGACCGGGATATGCCCGTTCCACGCACCCTGACGGTTGAGCTCGAACAGTTCCGGCGCCAGCGCGCGGCCCAGGTTCAGCGTCGGCAGGCCGGTGCGTTCGGCGCAGGCACGGATCAGCTGCGAGCCACCGATCCAGGTCACCGTCTCGTCCACGCCGGCACGGCGCAGCGCTTCGATGCTGACCAGCGAATCCTTGCCGCCACCGATCGCCACCAGCGCGTGCGGCTGCAGGCCCAGCACCGGCGCCTGCACTGCCTCGCCCTGCACCGGCAGGCGGAAGCGCCCGCGCAGGTTCAGGCCGTTGCGGTAGGCAAATTCACCCAGGCCATTGAGGTAGACCGTCTCCACCAGCGCAGCGGTATCGGCATCGATGGCGTAGCTGTCGATGCTGACCGTCTCCGGCACGCCCGCCTTGTAGTAGCTGACACCGGCGATCAGGTGCAGCAGCTGCAGCGCGCGCTGCACAGCGGCGGTACGCGCTTCGTCCAGCACGAACGGGGCGCCCGGCACGGTGATGGTTTCCACCATCTCCGGGCCATCATCAAAGGCGTAGACCAGCTTGGCCACGCCGGTGTCCGCGGCGAATTCGCAGCGGACGAAGCGGAAGCGGGAAACCTGGTGTTTGTCGAAAGCAGTCATGGTGTATCCGGTCAGGCACGGGCCCGCGCGATGGCGCGGGGCGTGTCGGTGGGCGGGTGCAGGGCGCGCGCGGTGGTCATTCGATCACGTCTTCGCGCGGCAGCATCCGCTGGTTGTAGGTGTTGGCCATCGAATAGCCGTAGGCGCCGGCATCGGCGATCAGCATCACGTCGTCCGGTGCGGTCGACACCGGCAGCTTGCGGCGCTTGCCGAACACATCGCTGGATTCGCAGATCGGGCCGACCACGTCGAATGCCGCTTCGGCATAACCGCCCTGGCGGCTGAGGTTCTCGATGTCGTGCCAGGCGTCGTACAGGGCCGGGCGCATCAGTGCGTTCATGCCGGCATCCAGGCCAACACGGCGCACGCCGTCCTTCTCCACCACCTGGGTGACATGGGTCAGCAGCACGCCGGACTCGGCCACCAGGTAGCGGCCCGGCTCGATCGCCAGGCGGAATGCCGGATGCAGCGCCTTGACCTCGGCCAGACCCTCGGCCCAGGCGTCCAGGTCGAACGGCTCGTCTTCGTCGCTGTACGGAATCGGCAGGCCACCGCCGATATCGATGGTGTGTACGCTGCCGATGCGACGGGCGAAACCGGCCAGCTCATCGCACATCAGGCGCCAGTGCTGTGCGGTTTCCACGCCGCTGCCCAGATGCGCATGCAGGCCGACCACGCGGCTGCCCAGATCGGTGGCCGCGCGCACGAACTCATCGACGCGGGCGATCGGCAGGCCGAACTTGGAGTCCTTGCCGCCGGTACGGACCTTGGCATGGTGGCCTTCGCCACGGCCCAGATCGACGCGCAGCCACAGCTCACGATTGCGGAACAGGTCCGGCCAGCGCTGCAGCGCTTCGACGTTGTCGACGGTAACGGTCACGCCCAGCGCGAACGCGGCTTCGTACTCGCTGCGCGGGCAGAAGCTGGGGGTGAACAGCACACGCTTGGGCGACAGTTCCGGCAGGTGCTGGAACACGTGCTTCAGTTCGCCGTGCGATACACACTCAAGGCCGAAGCCCTCGGCCTCCAGCAGCTGCAGGATGGCCGGGTGGCTGTTGGCCTTGATCGCATAGTAGCGCTGGTCGATCGGCTTGATCGCGGCCAGCGCGCGGGCACGGGCGCGCACCGTCGGCAGGTGGTAGACGTAGCGCGGCGTACCGGCATCGGCCAGCTGCAGCAGGTGCGCCCGCTGGCCCCGCCACCACGGCGTGCCACGCGGGCGCACGGTGCCGGCGATCTCGCGCCAGCGCGGGCCGAACACTTCGGTCTCTTCCACCGGCATCGCACCGCTGTCGATCAGCTCGGCGTGCAGGATCGGCAGCAGGCCATCGGCATCGGCTTCGTCGATGACGAAGGTCAGGTTCAGGTCGTTGGACGACTGCGAGATCATGTGCACGCGCTCGCGGCCGAACGTGGCCCACACGTCCGACAGCTTGTGCAGCAGCGAGCGCATGCCGCGACCAACCAGGGTGATCGCCGCGCACGGCACGATCACCTTCACCTTGCAGATCTGCGACAGGTCGGCCGACAGCGCGGCCAGCACATCGGTGTTGACCAGGTTCTCGGACGGATCCAGCGATACGGTGACGTTGGTTTCGGCCGAACCGATCAGGTCCACCGACAGGCCATGCTTCTTGAACAGGTTGAACACATCGGCCAGGAAGCCGACCTGCTGCCACATGCCGATGCCTTCCATCGACACCAGCACGATGCCGTTGCGGCGGCTGATCGCCTTCACGCCCGGCACCGGTGCAGCGCTGCCATCGATGCTGGTGCCCGGCAGTTCCGGGCGCTCGGTATCGAGGATGGCCATCGGCACGCCGGCATCGCGGCACGGCTTGATCGAGCGCGGGTGCAACACCTTGGCGCCAGTGGTGGCGATTTCCTGCGCCTCGTAATAGTCCAGGCGGGTCAGCAGGCGCGCGTCCGGCACGTCCTTCGGGTTGGCACTGAACATGCCCGGCACATCGGTCCAGATCTCCACGCGGCTGGCACCGAGCAGCGCACCGAAGTACGCCGCCGAGGTATCCGAGCCACCACGGCCGAGGATGGCGGTACCACCATCGGCATGCCGCGAAATGAAGCCCTGGGTGATCAGCAGGCGGGTCGGCTGCGCGCGGAAGCGCTGCATCCACTCCGCATCGGCACGCCACTGGCAGTTCACCGACAGCCGCTGCGACCAGTCGCTCTGGTTCGGCTGCGGCGGCATCGCGTCCAGCCACTGGCGGGCATCCATCCAGCCCATGTCCAGGCCCGAAGCGTGCAGATAAGCCGCGCCCAGGGTGGAGGACAGCAGTTCGCCCTGGCCCAGCACTTCGGCCTGCCACTGCAGCGGCCGGGTGGCCGCGCGCGCGTCGTCGAGCAGCCCCTGCAGCGCCGCCAGGCGCTCGGCCAGCACCTCGCGGCCCAGGCCGAGTTCAACCAGGAAGGCCTCGTGGCGTTCGACCAGCGCCGCCACGCGATCACGGCTGTCCGGCGCGCCATCGGCGATCGCGGTCAGTTCGTTGGTGACCCCGGACAGCGCCGAAACCACCACCAGCACGCGCGAGCCGGTCTCTTCCGCACGTTTTTTCGCCAGCTTCCCGATCGTGTCCCAGCGATGACGACGCGACACCGAGGTGCCGCCGAACTTCAGTACGATCCAACGATCGACAAGGGGGGAAGCTGACATGGATTGGCTATGTAGAATGTGGGGAAGCCGCCCTCGGGGGCGGAACCTTTGATTCTAAGCGCAATATCCCCGTAGATGGCCGTCCTCCGTTACCTGCAGCTCGATGTCTTCGCCCCCCGCCCCGGCACCGGCAACCCACTGGGCGTCATCCTGGACGCCGACGAGCTCTCCAGCAGCCAGATGCAGGCCCTGGCCGCCTGGCTGAACCTGTCCGAGACGGTGTTCTTCCTGCGCCCCAGTGCGCCGGGCGCCGACTACCACATCCGCATCTTCACTCCGACCCGCGAGCTGGCATTTGCCGGCCACCCCAGCGTCGGCGCCGCCTGGGCGGCGGTGACCTGCGGCCTGGCGCAACCACGCGACGGTGCCCTGCTGCAGCAATGCGCGGCGGGGTTGCTGCCGGTACGGGTGAGCGGCCCGGCCGAGGCACTGCAGATCCAACTGGCCAGCCCACCGGCGCAGCAACTGGACACAGCGGCGGACGGAGCGCCGGAAACGCTGCTGGCGCTGGCTGCCAGCGGGCACGTACCCGAACTATGGGACAACGGCGCTCGCTGGTGGCTGCTGCCGCTGCGCGACGCCTCCGCAGTACGCAACCTGGTGCCGGACATGGCCGCACTGGCCGACTGGAGCCTCGCCACTGATGCCACCGGCCTGGCCGTGTTCGCCGACGAAGCTGGCACCGACCACACCCGGGTGGTGCGCGCCTTCTGCCCCGCTGATGCGGCCGCCGTACCCGAGGACCCGGTGACCGGCAGCGCCAATGCCCTGATCGGTGCGTGGCTGCGGCAGCGCAACGCCCTGCCCGGCCGCGAGGGCCACTACGTGGCCAGCCAGGGCCGCGAAGTCGGCCGCGATGGCCGCGTGCAGGTGCAGGTCGATGCGCAGGGCACGGTCTGGATCGGCGGCCAGGTGCAGGCGGTCATCGACGGCCACATCCGCTGGTAGCCCACGGAAAAAAGGGGACGGAGGGAATTAAGTCGCTTATGGCACATGGGGCAAAAGCGACTTAATTCCCTCCGTCCCCTTTTGGGTGCCCCGCGCTACGCTATGCGGCCTGTTTACTGGAGTGCCGCCTGATGTCCACCCGCCGTTTCCTGCAGCTGGATGTGTTTTCCCCGCGCGCCGGCGCCGGCAATCCGCTGGCCGTGGTGCTCGATGCCGAGGGCCTGGACGACGCCAGCATGCAGGCCATCGCGCGCTGGACGCGCCTGCCCGAGACCACCTTCGTGTTCCCGCCGCAGGTCGCCGGTGCCAGTTACCGGCTGCGCATGTTCAGCCCGCAGAAGGAAGTTCCGTTTGCCGGCCACCCCAGCGTCGGCACCGCGCATGCGGTGCTGCAGGCCGGCCTGGCCGCAGCGGTTGATGGTGTGCTGGTGCAGGACGGCATTGCCGGTGCCCTGCCGCTGCGCGTCAGCGGTGAGGGTGTGCAGCAGCGCATCGCCATCCGCACGCCGCGCGCGCAGCTGGCCGAGACTGCCGAGGCGACCGATCCACGCCTGCAGGCCGCACTGAAGGACTGGCCGCTGGGCACGCTGCCGCCGGCGCGGATGCAGGGCGGACGCAGCTGGTGGGTGGTGCAGGTGGCCGATGAGGCCGCATTGCGCGCATTGCAGCCGGACTGGGATGCGGTGGCCGCACTGGCCGAGTCCACCGACAGCATGGGCGTGTTTGCCTATGCCTTCAGCGATGGCGGTGAGGGCTTCGATCTGGCGGTACGTGCCTTCGTCGGCAATGGACGCCGCTTCGAGGACGCCGCCTCCGGTGCCGCCAATGCGGTGCTGGCCGCATGGCTGGACCTGCGCGATGCGCTGCCCCGTGGTCGCGCACCGTTCGAAGTCAGCCAGGGCCGCGAAGTCGGCCACGACGCGCGCCTGACCCTTTTCGTCGATGAAGACGGGGAAGTCTGGTCCGGTGGCCAGGTGCAGACGGTGATTACCGGCACCCTTGATTGGTGATTGTGATGGGGGATGGTAGAGCCGAAGGCAGCGGCAGGAGCCGCTGCCAACGTCGGACGCGACGGCCCGGAGGGTGGCGGCCAGGAAGGCCGCCATAACGCTGGCCGGTTGTTACCTGGACCTCGACATCATGCGGTTGCCGGCCAGCGGCCGGCACTACCCTCAGCCCAGCTCGGCTTCCAGGCTGATCGGCACTGCGCTCAGCGCCTTGGATACCGGGCAGTTCTGCTTGGCGTCATCGGCAATCGCACGGAACTGCGTCGCGTCGATGCCCGGCACCACCGCCTTCACCTTCAGCCGGATCTGCGACAGCTGCGGGCCGCCTTCCAATGACAGATCGACCTTGGCTTCGGTATCCAGCGAAGTCGGGGTGAAGCCGGCCTCGCCGAGCTTGGCCGACAGCGCCATGGTGAAACAGCCGGCGTGCGCGGCAGCGATCAGCTCTTCCGGATTGGTGCCCTTTTCGTCGCCGAAGCGGCTGTTGAAGCCGTAGCGGGTCTTGTCCAGCAGCCCACTCTGCGGCGTGCTCAACTGCCCCTTGCCCGACTTCAGATCGCCTTCCCAGTGCGCGGTGGCGTGTCGCGAGATTCCCATGTGCTGCTCCTGCGTGACGGTGATGAACGGTCACCCTCGCACGGGAGGCGTTAGCCCTGCGTCGCTCCGCCACACGCCACAGGTCCACCGGAAACCGGACAACTGGTCACTTCTTCGCCAGACCGGCGCGCATTTTTCCCTTGTTTTCAGTGGTTTCGCGCATTCCTCCGACGGGCGGGCGCGGGCTATCGCGCGCGCTGCCACACCCCCTTCCCCCACTGCCGGCCATGTACTGAATCGGCCTGGATATGAAAAAACATGCACTTTCCGCGCTTCGGGCTATTGGCGGCGCCCGAGAGTTGCCCTACATTGCGCTTGCCGACGGGGTTCGGCGCCGACCAAACAACCAACCGTTCACGGAACAGGAAACCATGGCAAAGACCGCTAAGAAGGCTGCCCCGAAGAAGGCAGTGAAGAAAGTCGCGACGAAGGCAGCCGCCAAGCCGGCCGCTCCGAAGCCGATCAAGGAAGTGCTGACCAAGTCCGGCCTGGTTGCACACATCGCTGAAGCCTCCGGCGTCATCGCCAAGGACGTCCGCGCTGTGCTGGCCTCGCTTGAAAGCGCCGTCGCCTCCTCGGTGCACAAGAAGGGCGCTGGCTCCTTCACCCTGCCGGGCCTGCTGAAGATCACCACCGTCAATGTGCCGGCCAAGCCGAAGCGCAAGGGCATCAACCCGTTCACCAAGGAAGAGCAGTGGTTCGCCGCCAAGCCGGCCACCACCAAGCTGAAGGTGCGTCCGCTGAAGAAGCTGAAGGACGCCGCGCTGTAAGCGCGCGCCCCAACGCGGATTCCGACGGGACGGCTCTGGCCGTCCCGTTTTTTTTGTCCCAACCACAGCCCGCAACACAGCGTTGCCGCATCCCCGGGAATGCGCGTACAGGCCCGTCGCCATTGGCTGGGCGTGGTCCGTTGCGGCCCCGGAACGTACCGGGTGGAACACTGCGTGCAGCCCCGGCCATCGCCGCCGGGCACGGCCTTGCCTAAGGTGGGCACATCCTCCACAGCTACGGCGAGCACACCCTCATGGCCAGCCCCTCCACCCGCTACCGGATCTCGGTGACCCCCATCGAAAAGGACGGGTTGCAGTGCACCGGGCGCTGCACCATCGAACTGGAACATCGCGCAAGCCGCGACCTGATGCGCCTGCTGGAAGCGGCGCCGCGCACCGCTGGTATCAGCGGCGACGAGCGCGCGACCCTGGTGATCGCCACCCAGCTGCTGCGCGACATCGTGCAGCGCCACGCCGACACCGAAGGGCATGCCCTGGCCGCCATCGCCACGCAGGTGCTGCCGGCGCTGGATGCACTGGAACAGCTGCCCTCCTCCCGCTGATCGCGGAACAGCCGATACACTGCCTCCTTCCGTTCGCCTCGGGGAGGAGGCAGACATGCGCAGGTTCCTGATACTGTTCGCACCGCTGGTGCTGCTGGCCTGTTCCCGGCCGACATCGCAACCTCATCCGGCGGATGCCACACCGTCGGCCACGGCCGAGGCGGCTGCCCGCACGAAGTCACAGACCGCCGCAGAAGGCGATGCACCGGCCGTGCAGGCCATCGATGTCGATCCCCTGTTTGCCGCCGTCGCGGCCGAGGCCGAGCTGCCGGCGGGAATGCTCAATGCCTATGTCATGGCCCTGCTCAATCGCGATCGCAAGGCCGTCGACGCCGCGTGGACATTCCCGCCCAGCGATGCACGACGCGCCGACGATGCCGCATTGCGCCAGCTCACGGACGTGCGAAGCCTGCGCCTGACCAGCGAACTACCGATCGCGCGCGACGGTCACCAGCCGCCGCAGCTGCTGGAGGTTCCGGTACAGATCCGCGCAGTGACCCCTGAGGGCACCTTCCGCTTCGGTGGCTGGTACCGGGTGCAACCCCGTGCCGATGGCCGCGCCTGGCAGATCCAGTCGGCGCAACTGCGCCCATCGCTGGACTGAACCGTTGCAGCGGCATGCACGCGCGATTCAGCCGCCACGGCTACTCTTTGATTCGTCCATTCATATCCACCGGTCACCGCCATGCGCCTGCGTTCCCTGATGACCCGCCTCGCCGCCTCCACCGTACTGATCGCCGCTGCGATCGGCGCCCAGGCCGCCCCTTCCATTTCCGGCCGCGAACTGTCGGTCGGCGCCAGTGACGTGCAGCAGTACCTCGATGGCAGCTTCCCGCGCACCCAGGACGCCCTCGGCGGCCTGATCGCCCTGACCATGAGTCACCCGCAACTGAGCCTTCCGGCCGGCGAACGGTTGAACCTGGGCATGGATGTGGCACTGGCCACCGCCGGTGGCAACCCGGCCAAGCTGGGCACGGTGAAGCTCAGCAGTGGCCTGCGCTACGACGCGCAGACCCAGGGCTTCCACCTGCAGCAGCCGAGCGTGGATGACTTCACCCCGGCCAACCAGGGCGGTCGCCTCGATTCGCGCACCCGCGGCCTGCTCAATGCCTGGCTGAGCGACTACGCCCAGCGCGAACCGATCTACAAGCTGGACCCGGCCGTGGCCGGCCTGCTCGGCGCCCTGCAGGTGCAGTCGGCGCAGGTGAAGAACGGCAAGCTGGTGGTCACCTTCAACCAGAACCTGGGCAATCTGGTGCCAGCAGGCGTGCTGGGTAAGTAAGGTAGTGCCGGCCGCTGGCCGGCACGCTTTTCACATGTGTGCCGGCCAGCGGCCGGCACTACCCGCTGCGGGTCAGCGCTTGGGCTGCAGCATGGTGCCGGTGCACTTGGGCGAGCCGCAGCGGCACTCCCAGATCTTCTTCAGCTTGGCGGTGTGACGCTCGGCCAGGGTGATGCCGTAGTTGTAGGTCAACTCTTCGCCGGCCTTGATATCGCGCAGCGCCTCGATGAACACCTTGTCGCCGCGGCTGTCGCCGTCCTCGTCTTCCTCGATCACCGCCTCGCAGTTCGGGTCGCAGCTGTGGTTGATCCAGCGCGCGTCATTGCCCTTGTAGTTGGCATCGATCACCCAGTCGTCGTTGAGGGTGAACAGGAAGGTATGGCCACTTTCGACGTCGCCGCTGTCATCGGCATCAACGTCGCCGTGGCTGCGCAGCAGGCCCTTGTACTGGATCACGCGCTCGCCCTGCTTGATCGGGGCCACGGCGAACACGCCGTTGCCATGGATGGCGGACTTGCGGGCTTGGATCTTCTTCGGCATCGGCACGGGCTGTTTGCAGCGAATGGAACAGGGATTCTCGCCCATTCCGGGTGATTGCGAAAATCACCCCGTTGGCGCAGCATTGCGCCCTGGCAACGGCCCCGGTGTGTCCTCCCGGCCCGGCCCCAGCGCCGGCTGAATGCCCGGGTTGGATGGCGGCGAATAAAAGCGTACAATTTCAGTCCGCTTTAAGAACCACTCGCATCCCCATGTTGCGCGTCACCAAACTCACCGATTACGCCACCGTCGTGCTGACCGTGCTCGCCGCCCGTCCGGGCGAGGTGCTCAGTGCCACCGAGCTGGCCGAATTCACCGGTCTGGAGCCGCCCACCGTCAGCAAGGTGCTCAAGCCGCTGGCCCAGGCCGGCCTGGTTGAAGGCCTGCGCGGCGTGCGTGGCGGCTACCGCCTGACCCGCCCGGCCATCGAGATCTCGCTGTTCGAAGTGGTCGAAGCGATGGAAGGGCCACTGGCCCTGACCGAATGCAGCCACGACCACCACCAGTGCGGCATGGCGCCCAAGTGCGGCGCGCGCAGCAGCTGGCGGCTGATCAACGACGTGGTCTCCGAGGCCCTGCGCGATGTCACCCTTGCGCAGATCCTGCCCCCTCTCCCCCTTGCCGATGACGAACAGCGCCGCACCATCGCTGTCGACGTCGTCTCCTGATCCGTAGGCAGCCCCCCATGGCCACCGAAACCATCGAAAACGTCGCCCACGACGACACCCCCAACCGCGAGATCCACGAGCAGCTCGGCCGCAAGTATTCGGCCGGCTTCATCACCGAGATCGAATCGGACTCCCTGCCGCCGGGCCTGGACGAGGACACCATCCGTGCCCTGTCGGCCAAGAAGGAAGAGCCGGAGTGGATGACGCAGTGGCGCCTGGACGCCTACCGCCACTTCCTGACCATGCCGATGCCGGACTGGGCCAAGCTGGAGATCGCGCCGATCGACCTGCAGGCGCTCAGCTACTACTCCGCGCCGAAGGGCCCGAAGTACGCCTCGCTGGATGACGTGCCGAAGGAACTGCTCGACACCTACGACAAGCTGGGCGTGCCGCTGCACGAGCGTGCCAAGCTGGCCGGCGTGGCGGTGGACGCGGTGTTCGACTCGGTGTCCGTCGGCACCACGTTCCGCAAGGAACTGGCCGAGAAGGGCATCATTTTCTGCTCGATGTCCGAGGCCATCAAGGAACACCCGGAACTGGTCCGCCAGTACCTGGGCACCGTGGTGCCGGTGGGCGACAACTACTTCGCCGCGCTCAATTCTGCGGTGTTCTCCGATGGCAGCTTCGTGTTCATTCCCAAGGGCGTGCGTTGCCCGATGGAGCTGAGCACCTATTTCCGCATCAACGCCGGCCACACCGGCCAGTTCGAGCGCACGCTGATCATCTGCGAGGACAAGGCCTACGTGTCCTACCTGGAAGGCTGCACCGCGCCGATGCGCGACGAGAACCAGCTGCACGCCGCAGTGGTCGAGCTGGTCGCGCTGGAAGATGCGGAGATCAAGTACTCCACCGTGCAGAACTGGTACCCGGGCGACGAGAACGGCGTCGGCGGCATCTACAACTTCGTCACCAAGCGTGCCGAGTGCCGTGGTGCGCGCAGCAAGGTCACCTGGACCCAGGTCGAAACCGGCTCGGCGATCACCTGGAAGTACCCGTCCTGCGTGCTGCTGGGCGACGACTCGGTCGGTGAGTTCCACTCCGTGGCGCTGACCCATCACCGCCAGCAGGCTGACACCGGCACCAAGATGATCCACGTCGGCAAGCGCACCAAGAGCAAGATCGTCAGCAAGGGCATCAGCGCCGGCCGCGGCCAGAACACCTACCGCGGCCTGGTGCGGGTGGACCGCAATGCCGATGGCGCGCGCAACTACACCCAGTGCGATTCGCTGCTGATCGGCAAGCAGTGTGGCGCGCACACCTTCCCCTACATCGAGGTGAAGAACCCGGGCGCCACCGTCGAGCACGAGGCCACCACTTCCAAGATCTCCGACGACCAGCTGTTCTACTGCCGCGCCCGTGGCATCAGCCAGGAAGACGCGGTGTCGATGATCGTCGACGGCTTCTGCAAGCAGGTGTTCCGCGAACTGCCGATGGAGTTCGCGGTGGAAGCCAAGAAGCTGCTGGAAGTCTCGCTGGAAGGTTCGGTGGGCTGACCGCCCGCCCCTGCCCCTCGCAAACGCATTCTCTTTACCGGCGGGCCGCGGCCCGCCCCACGGAAACCCCCACCATGCTGAAGATCGAAAACCTCCACGCCCGCATCGGCGACAAGGAAATCCTCAAGGGCCTGTCGCTGGACGTCCAGCCCGGCCAGGTGCACGCCATCATGGGCCCGAACGGCGCCGGCAAGTCCACCCTGGGCAATGTCCTGGCCGGCCGCGACGGCTACGAAGTGACCGAAGGCAGCGTGCAGTTCGACGGCGTCGACCTGCTGGAGCAGGCCCCGGAAGCGCGCGCCGCTGCCGGCCTGTTCCTGGCGTTCCAGTACCCGGTGGAAATCCCGGGCGTGAACAACACCTACTTCCTGCGCGCGGCACTGAACGCCCAGCGCAAGGCGCGCGGTGAGGAAGAACTCGATTCCATGCAGTTCCTCAAGCTGGTGCGCCAGAAGCTGGCCGTGCTGCACCTGAAGGACGAACTGCTGCACCGTGGCGTCAACGAAGGCTTCTCCGGTGGCGAGAAGAAGCGCAACGAGATCTTCCAGCTGGCCGTGCTGGAACCGAAGCTGGCGATCCTGGACGAAACCGACTCGGGCCTGGACATCGATGCGCTGAAGAGCGTGGCCGATGGTGTCAACGCACTGCGCGCCGCCGATCGCTCGTTCCTGGTCATCACCCACTACCAGCGCCTGCTGGACTACATCAAGCCGGACGTGGTGCACGTGCTGGCCGATGGCCGCATCGTCAAGAGTGGCGGCCCGGAGCTGGCACTGGAACTGGAAGCGCACGGCTATGATTTCCTGAAGGACCGGGTCGTGCCCGAGGCGGCGGTCTGATGAGCGCCCTGCTTGATTCGATGGCCCAGGCCTTCTGCGGCAGCGATGCGCGCCGCGAAGTGCTGGATGCGGCCCTGCGCGACGGCCTGCCGGCCGCCCGCAACGAAGCCTGGAAGTACACCTCGCTGCGCCAGCTTGAACGCCGTGCGTTCGCTGCGGCACCGCTGCAGGGCCCGGCGCTGGACGCCACGCTGCTGGACGACATCCCGGCGCCGCGCCTGGTGTTCGTCAATGGTCGCCTGGATGCCGCGCTGAGCGACGTGCAGGCCCTGCCGTCCGGCGTGCAGCTGCAGCCGCTGTCGGCCGCACTGGCCTCCGGCGAAGACGCCGTGCGTTTCCTTGGCCGCCGCTACGAGCGCAGCGAAGAGATCTTCGCCCGCCTCAACGCTGCGCTTGCCGATGAAGGCGTGGTGCTGCGCGTGGATGAAGGCGTACAGGTCGACGTGCCGCTGCAGCTGGTGTTCGCCAGCGTCGCCGGCGACACCGACCTGGCCTGGCACCACCGTCACCTGATCGAACTGCGTGCCGGCGCCAGCCTGGGCGTGGTCGAGCACCGCTTCAGCGTGGGTGACTCCGCCCACCTGGACAACACCGTGCTGCATGCCCACGTCGCCCGTGATGCCGTGCTCAAGCACGCCCGCGTGCAGGCCGGCAGCGCGCGCCAGACCAGCTTCCTGCGCACCGACGCGGTGCTGGCCCGCGACGCGCAGTACCACCGCGTCGACCTGGAACTGGGCGCCGCGCTCAGCCGCCATGAACTGAACGTGCGCCTGGAAGGCGACAATGCCCAGCTGACCGCCAACGGCGTGCTGCTTGGCAATGGCCGCCGCCACGTCGAAACCCGCCTGGGCATCGACCACATCGCACGCGATACCGCCTGCGAACTGCTGTGGCGCGGCGTCGCCGCCAACCGCAGCCGCGTGGTGTTCCATGGTGGCATCCAGATCCGCGAAGGCGCCGATGGCACCGACGCGAACCTGTCCAACAAGAACCTGCTGCTGTCGTGCGATGCCGAGATCGACACCCAGCCGACGCTGGTGATCGACGCCGATGAGGTGAAGGCCGCGCACGGCGCGACCGTCGGCCAGCTCGATGCCAATGCGCTGTTCTACCTGCGCTCGCGCGGCCTGCCGCAGGCCCAGGCGCAGGCACTGCTGAGCGCTGCGTTCTGCCATGAACCGCTGAAGATCCTGCCCGATGCGCTGCGTGCGCAGCTGGCACGCCGCCTGGACAAGGCGCTGGCCGAGGCGGGTGTCGCATGAACCTGTCCACGCCGCGACCGATCGAAGAACGCACCGGCGCCCCCGACTGGGACCGCGTCCGTCTCGACTTCCCGCTGCTGATGCGTGAAGTGCACGGCAAGCCGCTGGTCTATTTCGACAACGCCAACACCGGCCAGAAGCCGGTGCAGGTGATCGGCGCGGTGGACGAGTTCTACCGCCGCTACAACGCCAACGTCAGCCGCGCGGTGCATGCACTGGGCAGCGAAGCCACCGATGCCTACGAAGGCGCACGCAACAAGCTGGCGCGCTTCCTCAACGTGCGCCCCAGCGACCTGGTGCTGTGCAGTGGCACCACCTTCGCCATCAACCTGGTGGCCTACTCGTGGGCGCTGCCACGGCTGAAGGCCGGTGACGTGATCCTGATCACGCGCATGGAGCACCACGCCAACATCGTGCCGTGGCAGCTGGTCGCACAGCGTACCGGCGCCACCATCCGCGTGGCCGAGATCACGCCTGACGGCGCACTCGATCTGGATGCGCTGCGCGCGGCAATGACCCCGGAGGTCAAGCTGCTGGCGGTCACCCACGTCTCGAACGTGCTGGGCACGGTCAACCCGGTGCGCGAGATCTGCCGCGAAGCGCGCAAGCGCGGCATCATCACCGTGGTCGATGGCTCGCAGGCGGTACCGCACCGCAAAGTCGATGTCGCCGCGATCGGCTGCGATTTCTACGCCATTACCGGCCACAAGATGTGCGGCCCGACCGGCACCGGTGCGCTGTGGGCCCGTCGCGAGCACTTGGACGCGATGCCGCCGTTCCTCGGCGGCGGCGAGATGATCAAGGAAGTCAGCTTCGACGGCACCGTGTTCAACGATGCCCCGCACAAGTTCGAAGCCGGCACCCCGAACATCGCCGGTTTCATCGGCCTGGGTGTGGCTGCCGACTACTTGCAGCAGCTTGGCCAGGAGAACGTGGAAGCACGCGAAGCCGAACTGCTGGCGCACTTCACCGAAGAGCTGCGCCGCGTCGACGGCCTGCGCATCATCGGCGAAGCGCCGGAGAAGGCCGCCGTGGTCTCGTTCCTGATCGACGGCGCGCATGCCCACGATCTGGCCACCCTTCTGGATCTGGAAGGCGTGGCCGTGCGCTCGGGCCAGCACTGCGCGCATCCGCTGCTGCAGTACTTTGGCGTTGCCGCGACCTGCCGTGCCTCGCTGGCGTTCTACAACACGCACGCCGAGATCGAGCGGTTCATGACCGCGCTGACCAAGGTGCGCAAGCTGCTGGGCTGAGGATTCGCCAGAATCGGGGAAGTATGAGAACGCCGCAGGAAACTGCGGCGTTTTTTTATTGCGCGCTGGACGCAAGCAAGCAGAGGCGTGACCGGGAAACACCGAGTGATGCCAGGAACGGGCAATCTCACCGTAATGCCGATCCATCCACCATCAACGGCCTTGAGGCGCCGCCCCCTACATGCCGACAAGCATGGATACCCCGGAGGCAATCAGGAAGACGTACATCACCACGACGCCCCTCAACACCCACCGTTCCCCCTGATGGAGCGTCTGCCCTTTGGAAGTAAGGGCAAGCACTGCAATACCGCGCAAGCACCTAAGCCACCAATCAACCTTGATGATTCCGACTGCAGCAAGTACTTCCGGCCGTTCACGCTCGATTCTCAGCAACATCCTGTGAGCCGCAAATGCGTTTATCCACATGGCACCTAGAATAATGGAAGCCAAAATGGGGAAGCTTTCAACAAACCCTGGCACTCAGCTCCTCCTTTTGAGGCTACTCCATCACATAGCACCTGCACACCCAATCTTCTACGCAGCAATCAGCTATGGAGTCGATGCGTTCAATGGCGCAAGAAGACCCTTGACGTATCCACCGAGGCCAACTACGTCCTCAGCTGTACCAATCAGGTCCCGTCGCATCATCTTCTCGACATGCTCTACACCACCAAGTCGCGCGACAACATCCGCAAGGAAAGTGACATCTCCCGCAAACAACGTCACGTCCTGATCCAGCTTTACAACCCAGCGACTATTACGCGAGAACAAAAAATGATCACGCATGAAGTTCCCATCTGCCAGCCAGTAGGAGCGCAGGCCATCCAGACCTCGCTCAATTTCCACGGGGCTCCCCCCGTCGGAGCACTCTGAACATGGAACCGCGCACATCGCGATATCTGCAAAGTGCTCCGAAAGTACTTTCAGCCACGCCACCCAAACATCATTCGGAGCAAAATCCTCATACAGGTTGCGATCAAACGCCATCCCCGCCCAGTCTTCCCGGAGAAGAGGGAGATCCGGAGGGGTAGCATCCGAGAGGGATGCCGCAATGAAGTCTGGCAAGCAACATTTATTGCTCATGGCTTCTCTGACTGCACTCAAGCCCACTCATCAATACTCTGCCTAACGGCCAACACCTGTGCTTCGGCATAGCGGGGATCGCGAATACGGATATCGGCGTCATCAAGATAGTGCCATATCACGTGAGGAACCCCGATTTCATACGAAATTGACCGAAGCACGTCCTTGATAAATTCCGCCCTCTGGTACCAGCCAGACGCCTGTTCCACGGAAGCAGGCTCGGATTCCAACAGTCTCCGCAGACAGGCTAAAACGAGATTCTTTTCATCGACAGCGCTCAATTCGAAACCTCATATTCATCAACCAAGGGGAAATTCCCCCAAAGCCTATCGACGTGATCGATCAGTTCGCAATGACACAGACGCAACCGCGCAACTTGGAGAACTGAACAGCCCAGGAGTGCTATGACCTACCGTGACATCTGCGACTCTGCAAGCCATCGAGATTGTGCCCGAGCCCCTTTGTGACAAGTGTCAACCCTAACATGGGGACCATGCGATCACATGTTTGGCGCACCTGTGGATCATCCCGCCTTTCTGCCACGGAGGCAGAAATGAAAGCACATAACGCCATTTCCACAACCTATCACTCACTTCAGATCTTCAAGATTGACGAGCACATCTCCAAATCTCGCACGTGGCACGGGACCAGGGATTCGTAGGGAGCGAACTTCAAGGGGGGCGTGAATTTCGCCAAGCAGCAGGTCACCTGTCGAATTGTCACTCTCTCTTGTCCTGAACACCCCAATTATCGAAACCCATGAATACGCGTATTCGTCAAATACGCTTTGCTGCAGATCTATTGGCCCTCTAATTCGAACTTGGGTCTCCTCAGTCACTCCGGCCTCAAACAGCTCCTTGCTTGAATTCAGTACAAAAAGCTCCCGGCTCACCCCGAGATAGCCCTCCATCCGCACCAACTTTCCATCGAATAGCCGGGGCGTAGCAGCTAGTTCCCGGAAGCTGACTCGGCAAGCGGAGCTGCCCTCGACCCCACAGGTCTTTCCAGACGGTGCGCCCCCACCTTCTTGATACCTGCAACCAGCCCCATAGAAAATAAAAACAATAACCATGAAAAACCGGAAATTAAAATTCATGCCCACACCTCCGCGTCGCCATCCAGCGCCATGGATACCCGCTCACTTTCTTCGCTCCACACCCACAAATCCAAGCCCCCCCTGTCAGCCGAAAAATTCACTGAATCATTGATAGCCAAGCTCATCAACAAAAGCCCTGCACTTGGAATCCCAATCGACATGAAATGACTTCAGCTCATCGGACTGCAGTTTCCCATTGCCCGAACGATTCATTACTGCATATCCGCGCCGCCCTCTCACTGCCCCTCAGTAGCGGTGCCGTATACATCCCATCCGACCGCCGCGACGCCTTATACGGGCCACGCGCACCAATACCGCGAGTGCCGTCCGAATCAGTGGGGAGCCAGCCCTTTTTCCAGCCGACAGCTCACCCTCGACCTCTCGGCAATAGTCATCACGCACTCATTCATAGGAAGCCCACAGGTGTCCGCCGACCTGACGACACCTTGATGATCGGCCAAGACGAAATATACCCTCACCCTTTCGCTTCCAGCCTGATCAAATGATTTCCTGACATCAATTAAATGTACCCTGCATATTTGCGCTTCTGGCACGCTCCCGGAAGAACTAAAAACTGACTCGAGCGCAAGTGCGTAGTTATTAGCCGCTGCGTTTCCCGGCTCATGATTTATGACCACACCCAAACCTTCATCTCTTCCGCCACAGGCTGTAAGCCCTAACAAGCAAAGCGCCGCTACAATAATATCGACCAGCCGCCCAAAGCGATCAAGCACTTGGGAATTTTTCACTGAAATACCTCCCAAAACTTAGCGCACCCGCAATCTACATCCTTTCACAGAACCCGATCATTCGCTTCAAAATGACCGAGGCACACTGGTCTTCGTCAATACCGCAAGTCCCCGCAGTCAAGAACTTCCCGCCGCCATCAGTCAATACATAGAAGATCCTTCTATTTCTCTGACCCTCCCGAGAGAGTTCGAGCTGCGATACCACCAACTCTGCATTCACTTCCCGCGCCCCATCCACAGGGCGCGAATGTATTACCTCATCCATATCAGCATGAATCTTCTGAGATGAGGAGCTGTCGTGGTCTTGGTTGGCCACCCGAAGAAGACAACCGCGGTTCTGCACACAGGAGGCAAGAAGCGGCATCGATAAGGCAGCAGATAGGAAAATTATGATCTTCATCGAAACCGAACCCAGTCAATTCCCCGAGAGTTGCTTATCAAGACGCTTTGCGTCAAGTCGCCCTTCGACCCTGAAGAACCCCTTGAAATTGCTAAGTCGATGCCGAGACGTCATATCGTTGTTCAGCATCGCATCGGCGAAGCGCTGGAGAAGGCTGCCGTAGTCTCGTTCCTGAACGATGGCGCGCTTGCGCAAGACCTAGCCACCCCGCTCGACTTGGCACGCCGAGATCGAGCGATTCATGACCGCATTGACCACGGTGCGTAAGTTGCTTGGATGAAGATTCACCAGAGTCAAGCACGTGCGAGAACCCCACGGGAAACCTCGGCGAAGCGCCGGAGAAGGCCACAGTGGTGTTGTTCCTGATCGATGGCGCGCTTGCCCACGACCTCGCAACCCTGCCCGACCTGACAGAATGAAAGCGCGCTCGGGCCCGAACTACGCGTGGCCGCTGCTGCAGTACTTCGGCGTCGCGGCTACCTGCCATGCCTCGCTGGCGTTCTACAACACGCACGTCGAGATCGAGCGGCTCATGACCGCGCCGACCAAGGTGCGGAAGTTGCCAGGGTGATATTCCGGAAGAAGCACGGGATAGATGCAAACACCGCAGGGAACTACGGCGTTTCTTGTTGGCCGATGGGCACATCATAGAAAGCAGCACCCCGGCAAACCACAGCCCCCACTTCCATCACGGAAAACCAATCAATGGATAAAAAAACCGAGCCCCCTGGCATAGAAGCAAAAACTGGAAACACACATCACTCAATGTAGTTAACAGCAACTAATTCACCGCGAGCAATTCTCTCAACGTCGAGAATACTCCCAACCTCCATCACAGAGTAAGTGAGCTCCACCCCAGAGCAAATTGCAGAAGAATCTGCAACATCGGAATCAACCTGAACAGAAATCAGCTTCCTAATTCCCGAGAATTTGTATTCTGCCCTTTTCCCATCACATTCAAGATAGCTATCCACACCAATTTGCTCATACTCAAGGGCGATCGACTTCGCCTTAAACATAGCCTTTTCTTCGTCTTCCGCACCAATCAAGTACACATTCTCGTGCACGACAAATGAATCCTGCCCTTCATATTGATAGAAAAATACCGCATGAGCACAGTACCACATTCTAGACCTCACCCATTCTCTTCACGTTTTGTTTTATTCCTAAGACCTCTAGCCTTTTCCTCTGTCTGATATCGCCGCTTCTCCTTGCCAGAAATTCCTGGCTGTCGAGCACGCCTACTTACTTCTTCATCCGTTAGGTCACGAAGCCCCGAGTCGCGGACGTTCTCTTTTCCCTTTGAGTACTGAGCCAACTCGCCACAGGGGGGGCCACCGGGCATCTCGCATGGAGACGCCCCCATTTCGTTAGGCGTTAGCAACAATACAGGCAACAAGACCACACGCGGGACAACAAATCCACCCAGCGCTGGCAAAGAAATGCGCGGAAGGGGGGGCGGCGTTGCCCTCACTGGCGCGACAGGCATCGGCATTGGCGGAGCGATCGCGTTGACAGTTGGCAGCGTGGTCGGCTCTGGGGGCGGCTCAACCTTGTCAGTTGGAGCTCGCCCGTCCGAATCGAGGTACCTTTGCGGATTTCCACGCGCGTACCAGTAGCGGTTGAAATGTTCATGCTGTTGATCATGCGGCGTCACCTCGTCAACTGAGATAAACATCCCAAGTTGTGCGTCGTAGTACCGCTGCTGCATGTAACTCAGCCCGGTCCCCGAGTCCGTCACATGCCCCGTATATCCCGGTCCATCTTTCAACGGCCGATTCACCACCGCCCCATACGGCTCATACACCGTACGCTCGATGACGTTTCCGCTGGCATCGGTGATCGCCACCGGTGAACCCAGTGCATCAGTGTGGATGTACTCGACCACTTCCTGGGCAACTGCCGGCGCCACACAGGCCACCAGCACCCCCACCGCGAGTACCGCCCGAATCAATAGCAAAGAGAGTCCATTCATGGCTTAGTCCCAGCTCAGTACGCCGCGGGTGACGGGGAAGTCTGCGGACCATGCCGAACAGCCACCGGCGTTGCAGGCCCTGACAATGTAGAGACTGGCGCAGTAGGTCCCGCCGTTCGACTGCACGTAGGTATTGGGGCCGGTGTACAGGCGCCGTCCAGCTCCGGAAGGCTCCAGCTGATATTCCGTTGCCCCCGGAACCGCACGCCAGCCGACGCTGCACTGCACCTGATAGGGCGCCTTGCGCGTGCTTAGCCACTCCGCCACGTAGATCTGAGTGGCCGCGGGAGGAAGCACGACGGAGACACTGGCGATGCCCGAGTAGGGGCTGCACCCCGCGAAATTGCATGCCCTCACCCGGTAGGCATAGCTGCCATTGCCACGGCTGGCACCAAAGCTGTTCCCGCCGCCGTTATGCACCACCGTCCAGCCACCACCGTTGGCACTCTCCTCCAGCACGAAGCTCTCGCTGTTGGCCGGCACCGACCAGCTCAGGCTGTACTGCGGCACGTTCACCAGGCCCGGCGCGCTGATCACCGGCTCGATCGTCGGCGGCCCGATCACCGCTACCGTCGACGTGGCCGACCACGGCCCGCAGCCTGCGCCATTGCAGGCGGCAACCCGATAGCCATAGCTGCCCACACCACGCACAGCGGTGGCATAGGAACCCGCGTTGCCGTCGAACAGCGTGACCCATCCGCCACCATTGCTACTCTCCTGCAAGGTGTAACGCGTGGCACCAGCCACCCCGTTCCAGCCAATACCAATACTGCCCGGCGCAGCGCGTGCCGGCGCAGAGAGTCCGGGCGCAGTGGCAGGCGGATATACGACCGTCACCGCAGCCGTGGCGCTGTATCCCGTGCACCCCACCGGGTTACATGCGCGAACCCGGTAGTTGTAGCTTCCCGCTGCCTTGCCACTGAAGGCCTTGGACTGACCGATGGCGTTATGCACCTGGACCCAGGCGCCACCATTGGCGCTTTCCTCCAGCTCATAGCGCTCGGCACCGGATGCCGCAGACCATGCCACGCTGTAACTGCCATTGAAGGCTGTGGCAGGCACGTTCAAAGTCGGTACGGTGGACGGCGCCAGTGCCACGGCCACTGACGCGACATTGCTCCATCCGCCGCACACCGCACGACAGCCGCGCACGCGGAACTGATAGGTCCCCGTGACCAGGCCGGTGCTGGTGAACGATTGCGCCGCGCCATCGAAGACCGTGCTCCAGGTGCCCGCAAGGGCACGCTGCAACTCATAGCGGTTGGCACCACCGGCCGGGCTCCAGGTCAGGTTCACGCTGCCCTGGGTAATGTAGCCCGGCGCACTCAGCGCGGGAACGCTGGGGGCGGCTTCACCATGCACCTGGGAAACCAGGCTGCCTGACAGGTAGAGATAGTCGGTCTGCTTGCCGGTACGTTCGTTGCGCTGGAATCGCAGCACGCCGCCGTTGTCGTAGAACGAGTAGATTGCCCCCTTGCCACTGGCACCAGCCTTCACCCGGCGCCCGTGGGCGTCGTACTCGTAGCTCTCTGCTGTACCCGCCGCACGCAGCCGGTTGCCGTAGTCAAACGTGAAAGCCTGGCCATTGCGCACCGAAAGATTGCCCTGCACGTCATAGCCAAGACCGGTCACGGTTGCCCCGGTTCCGGTTTCGATCACGTTGACCAGTCGATTGGTCGGATCGAAGTAGTGCGTACGATCGCGGCTGCCGACCTTGGCACGGCGCAGGTTGTCCAGCGCGTCATACTCATACAAGGCGTTGCCGAAGCCCGGCGCAGTGACCGTCCGCAACCGGTCCAGGCCGTCATAGGTCATGTCCCGGTTGCCGGGCGCCCCGGGCAGACCATCGGAAATGGCCATCACGTTGCCGCCAGCATCGTAGTCATAGCTGTCATCCAGCACTGCGGCCGCTGCAGTGGCATCGCGGCTGCGGTCGGGCAGCCCGCGGGCATTCTGGGTCAACGTGTGCACGATCCCATTGCCATATACGAAGCGGGCCAACGCGCCGTTGGCGAAGTAACTGGCCTCCTTCGCATAGCCGCCGACGGTCGTCGCCCGACCCAATGCGTCCGGCGTATAGCTGACGACACGCCCACCCGGGTAGGTATTGCTGGCCAGTGTGCCGTTGGCATCGTAGCCATAGGCCAGGCTCAGGCTTCCCAGATCCGGATGCTGCAGGGTTTCGCCGCTGAGCAGGCGGCGGCGGTTGTACTGGTAGCGGTTGACGACCATCGGCCGGGTCGGATCGTTCTGCGTACTGATCTCGGCCGGCAGACCATCAGGCGCGTAGGACCAGTTCTGATTTCCGCGCCCATCCGGGAAGATCAGGGTCGACAAGCGGTTGGCGGCGTCGTAACTACGCTTCACCGCGCGGCCGCTGGCCAGGGCTTCACTGCGGTTGCAGTCGGTGGTGCTGGTCAAACCCGTGCCGGCCGCCGACCACAGCACGTTGCCTGCCGCGTCGTAGTCCTGCACGGTCGCACCGGTTTCCGGCTCGATGGTCTTGCACAGCTGCTGGTAGCCGTCATAGACGTAGCGGCGGGTCAGCGACTGGCTGCCGTCTGCACTGCGGCGGGTGATCGCCAGCGGCTTGCCCAGCGTGTCTCGCTGGATCTCGGTCACCAAGCCTTCGGGGTGCTGCAGCGTCAGCGGCATCTCGTAGCTGGGCTGGTCGTAGGCGAGGTGGCGTGTCGTCGTGGCCTGGCCTCGCGGGTTGGTCACTTTCACCGACAGATTGCCCACGTACTCGGTGCGGGTAACCAGTGCCCCCAGCTCGGACGATTGACTGACCACGGTGGGGCGGCCCAACGCGTCGTACTGCGTCGTGGTGCCGGTCAGGGTGGCATTGATATCGGAGAACTGCCGCGTGGGATACGAGGCAAACACGGTCTTGCCGCTGGTGTCGTAGCGGGTCACCACGGCGCTGTCCAGCACGTTGTTGGCGTTTTCGGTCACCAGCACCGGGCGGAACATCGCATCCAGGTAGGTGTCCGTGCGCCGTCCGCCCTGCGTGCGGGAGTGCTTCCACGCACCGGCGGGCACCCCCAGCTGCGCGCCACCCAGCCGCTGCAGGTCCATGGTTACGCCATTCCAGTTCACGCTGTCGCCGCCAGGGAACTGCTGGCTGCGCAGCCTGCCCATGCTGTCGTAGCTGAAGCTGGTGGTTGCGCCGGTTTCGTCGGTCAGCGAGGTGATCCAACCGTTGTCGTCGACGGCAACCGTGCGCACCGCACCATTGGGCGCTTCGGGCGTGGCCGACATGCGGAGCTGCTGCGGAACACCACGCTTCCATCCCGATAGATGGCTGGTATTTCCACGGCCATCGGCCACCGAGGCAACCGTGCCGTCGGCTGCATAGGTCACCTGCTGCGCCAGGCGGCCAAATGCGTAGGCGCGCAGCGGCAGTGCTTTGGCCGTATCGAATTCGGTGCGGGACTGTTCGATGCCATTGAGCACACTGCGCGCTGTCTGGCCGTTCACCCATAGCGCGGGATTGTCGTAGTAGCTGGTGCTGGTGGTGCGACTCTGGCCTGCGGAATTCGCTTCAACGACGGTGACTTCGCGCGCAAATGCATCAAAGGCCTGCACGGTGCGGGTGAACTGCACGCCATCCTGTTCCACCACAGTGGATTGGACGGGGCGATTGTAATGGGCCTTGAGATCGCTCGCACCGTACTTGAAGTCCTTGCCGGCCTCTTTCGGGAAGGGCGCCGCATCCAGCTGGGCATCTGGATAGTAGTTATTGCGGTCAACGCGCACGACCGAGCCGCCCGATCGCGTTGTCGTGGACAGCAACAGGCCGTCGTTGTAGGCAACTTCCTTGCCGAACTCGTAGACGCGAACGACACCATCGGGCAACGTCTCGGTGGTGATCTTCGGCTCTGCCTGGCCTACGGGGATTACTGGACCGCCCAGGTCCTGGGCGAAAGCACCATTGAGATTGGTGTATTGATAGGTCCACTGTGCAGTGGGCATGCCCGGACCGCTGATGGTCTTGGTCACCAGCGACATTGCGTCACGGTAGACCGGCGTGTAGTTCCAGCCATCGGCAAACAGGTGATTGTCGCCAGAGGTCTGGCAATTCAGCTTCACATTCTTGCGCCCATGGCGGAACGGCCGGAACAGGAACGTCCCCAGCGCACCCGACGGATGCTGGATGCTCAGGGTGATCTCGCTGGGCACGATCTTGTTGACGCGCGAACATGTGGCCGGGTAGTCCATGTACTCCCAGATGCTCTGCCCGTTATAGTCGGCATACTTGTGGGTGACTGACAGCGGCGGCAGGTTGTAGACCCATTGGGTTCCGTCCGGCAGCGTCACTGTCCGCAGGATATCGGCCTCCGTGTACCCGTAAGTCCAGGTACGCCCAGCAGCGGTTGCGGATGCGATCAGTCCTTTCGCGTTGTAGCCCAGGCTGATCTCGCGGCCATCGTTGGCAACCATGCGCAACAGCCGGTCGCCACTCCACTCGTAGCGCACCCAGTTGCCGAAGCGATCCACAACCTGCGATGGGTACAGGAACACACGCTTTCGATTCAGCAGTGCATTGCTTTCTGGCCCGTAGGGTTGCAGCGTTGCACCGTTGTGAGGCTTGGCGACCATCCAGTCGAAGTAGTACTTGGTACCGTCCGGCGCATGACCAAGGAAGCCTTGTCCCGGCTGTCCGCTCTTCAGGGCGGTCAGGCAACTGAACGTCCAGCCGCCCTTGGTATTCCAAGGCGCCGGTTCGCCAAACTGTGGCTGCGGCTGGCGCGCATCTCCGCTGCCTCCCAGCACCGGCTCACTGCCACCACCCGGTAGAGAGAGTCGCACGCCATCCCAGAATGTAGTGGGACTGAAATTGACGGTCTGGGTTTTGCGACGGTTCCAGACCTCTAATGACGGAGGCGCCGCCACCGTACTGCAGCGCGCGGCAGGCGCCCAATAGCCGACAGACGCGGTCTCCGGCAGATCACCATAGACGCCGGACATGGACGGGATATCCAGGCCCCAATTCGAGAATGAGTTCTCTCCGCCGCCATCGTCATCGCTGTAGCTGCGGCCCAAGGTCATCGTCAGACCGCCATTGCCTGGAATCGAAATATCCGTGGCCTTGAAGCTGATCGAGCCGTCATAGAGGTTGACCTGCTCGCCGAAGATCTCGCCCTTCAGCGGTTCGACAAGGTCCCCGTACTTCAGTCGCTTGTCGTACTCCTGGCGCCACGTGGGAACGATCTGGGCTGAAACGCCGACCGGTGCCAGCACACACAGGGCAATGAAACCGAGAAACAGACCCTTGGCAGCCGTTGCGGCGCGCGGATGAGAAATGAGGCCAGACTGCATGAAGATCCTCCCTGGATCGACGTCCCTGTGTGCCCCACCTGCGCCGAACGGCAGTTGGCCTTCGACCAGGCGGCACCCACTCCGGCAGACAGCCACGCGTTGCTTCACGGTGGGCGGGTGCTGACCATGGATATGAACGAATAATGAAGATGGCGTCAACCCCGCGTATTGGCCACATTCGGCAAAGTTGGCCCAATCGACAGCCTCCCGCGCCCTTCCCCGCTCCACCTAGAATGTCCCCATGAGCACCCTGACCTTCCGCGCCGCCACGTCGGCCGACATCCCCGCCCTCATTGCCCTCGTCACCTCGGCCTACCGCGGCGACGCCAGCCGCGTCGGCTGGACCACCGAAGCCGACCTGCTGGACGGCGCCCGCATCGATGCCGAAGGCATCCAGGCCGACCTGGACCGCCCGCGCTCCACCATCCTGCTGGCCGAACGCGACGGCCAGCTGGTGGCCTGCGCCCACGTCGCCGATGTCGACGGCAAGGGCTACTTCGGCATGTTCTCGGTCGACCCGGCCCAGCAGGGTGGCGGCGTCGGCAAGCAGCTGATGGACGCCGCCGAAGCGCTCGCCGCACGCGAATGGAAGGTGCCGGTGATGCAGATGACGGTGATCGACGTGCGCGGCGAGCTGATCGCCTTCTACGAGCGCCGCGGCTATCTGCGCACCGGCATCAAGAAGCCGTTCCCGTACGGCGACGAGCGTTTCGGCATTCCCAAGCGCGACGACCTGCGCTTCGAGATCCTGGAAAAGCCGCTGGCCGGAGCCGCCGCGTGAGCGATACCTGGACCTTCGTCTGTGCCGGCACCGAGCTGCTGCCGGGTGAAATGAAGAGCGTGTTCGACGAGGTAACCGGCACGCCGATCGTGGTGTTCAACCTCGACGGTGAGTTGTACGCGCTGGAAGACCAGTGCACACATGAAGAGTTCGAGCTGTCCTCGGGCGAGTTCAACACCATCGAGGGCAGCGTGGAGTGCGTGCTGCACGGCGCGCGCTTCGACGTGCGTGACGGCCGCGCCCTGTGTGCCCCGGCCTACAGCCCTGTACCCAAGTTTCCGGTGAAGCGCGAGCACGACGCCGTCTGGACCCGCGACGACCGGGATTGAGGCGGCGCTCGGCCCAGAGAGCCCCCCAGAGGGCGCCCCGCGGGAGAGCATCCACCATGGGGTGGATCTACCGGAAGGCCATGAGGGCGCCCCCAGGCCGCTCCGGGGCGGCCCCAGCGGCCCGTCACGCCCCGCAGATGCGAATCATTATCGTTGATGTTATTCTACGTAACATCTTCGTAACGACTCCGCCCCCGCGCCATGGCTTCGCCCGCGCCCACCGCCACGCTGTGCCAGCTTGCCCGTCAAGGGTGGCCGCTGCTCGTGGCCGTGCTGCTGACGCTGGTGTTGGGCTGGTCTGCGTTGCATGAAGGCAGGCACACGGCGACCGCCGATGCGCCGACTCTGTATGCTCATGATGTGTCGCCCGCGTCCCCGCCACACGTGCTGCCGCACGAACAGGCGATGCACCCCGCTGAATCCGAACCCGATGGCAGTCGCGGTGACCAACCTCGTGCCCTGCGGCGACTCTGCCTGCAGCACCCTGACAATGCACCTGCAGACGCTCCGGCGCCGGTGACACCGACCCCTCCGGCGCTCGCACCGGGCCGGCGCCA
>NZ_JASJSQ010000036.1:0-45582 GCF_030236855.1 Stenotrophomonas maltophilia group sp. Smal13 | reverse complement strand
GAACAGCAGGAGGGGAGCGATATTAGACACGATCTGCATGACAGTTGCAGATGAAATCGTTCAGCTGCGCTCGCCCATTCAGGTTATTCCGGAGGCGTCACCGGCAGCACGGCCAGCATGTCCTCGCCATCATCGTCCATGCCTGTCTCGACGAAACCGAAGCTGCCATAGAAGGCGCCCGCCACCGGATTGCGCGGGTTGTAGCAGATCTCGATCTCGGCCAGGCCGGGCGTGTCCCGGATCTGCGCCAGCGCCACTTCCAGCGCGCGCCGCCCGATGCCACGCCCCTGCCAGCGCTGATCGACCATGAAGCGCCAGATCGAGATGCGCTGCGGCGTCTCCGGCACCCACATGAAGAACCCGACCAGCTCGCCATCGGCCTGGATGGCGCGGGTCTGGTAGCCGGGATGGAATGCTGCCTGCACCAGCGACCAGGTATTGCCGGCCACGAAGTCCTGCTGCGCCTCGCTGACGTCGAGATCGCACACGGCTTCGTAGTTGTCGACGGTGATCGCGTCCAGCGTGACCTGCATGAGGGCGTCCTGCCTCGGGATGAACGCCCAGTCTGCCTGACCCCGGAGGCCGTGTAGCCTGACCCCCACACGACCGTTCAGCGCCGGGTTGCCTGCTCAGCCCTTTCCGGCCAGATGGTGCGCCACCAACGCATTGGCATGGCCGTGGCCCACCCCATGCTCGCTTTTCAGGAAGCTGACCAGTTCCATGTGTTTCAGGCCCTTCTTGCCCGCCAGCAGGCCGAACCAGTGCGTCACCGGTTGCCCATAGGTCTTCTCGATGGAGGGGAAGTACGAGGCCGGGCCTTTCGGCTTGGTGTCAGTGCTCATGTGGAAGCTCCTTGCATTGGATGTACGGGTACGACGAACCGGGGAGCCGGAAATCGACAGATCCGTTCAATCCGGGAGCCGTATCATCCCTTCATGCCCCGTGAAAACCTCAACGACCTGCAGGCCTTCGTACACGTTGCCCGCGAAGGCAGCTTCACCAGGGCCGCCGCCCAGCTGGGTGTCTCCCAGTCCGCGCTCAGCCATGCCATGCGTGGCCTGGAAGAGCGCCTCGGCGTGCGCCTGCTGACTCGTACCACCCGCAGCGTGTCCACCACCGAAGCCGGTGCGCGCCTGCTCGAGACCCTCGCCCCGCGCCTGGCCGAGATCGAGGACGAACTGGCCGCACTGGCCGAGTACCGCGAACGCCCGGCCGGCACCATCCGCATCAATGCCACCGGCCATGCCGCCGAATACATCGCCTGGCCGCGGCTGGCGCCATTGCTGCAGCAGTATCCGGACCTGAAGGTGGAACTGGCTGCAGACTACGGCTTGGCCGACATCGTCGCCGAGCGCTACGACATCGGCATCCGCCTCGGCGAACGGCTGGCGCGCGACATGATCGCCGTGCCGGTCAGCCCGCCGCTGCGCATGCGCGTGGTCGGTGCGCCCAGCTACTTCCGCCAGCACGTGGTACCGCTGCATCCGAACGACTTGGCCGAGCACAACTGCGTGACCCTGCGGCTGCCCACGCATGGCGGGCTGATGCCGTGGGATTTCGGCCAGGACGGTAACGAACTTAGCGTGCGCGTTAGCGGCCAGTGGATCTTCAACAGCATGGGCATGACCCGTGCTGCCGCACTGGCCGGCAGCGGCCTGGCCTGGCTGCCGGAAGACCAGGTGCAGCCGATGCTGGACGATGGCCGCCTGCAATCGGTGCTGGACGACTGGTGCCCGCACTTCGATGGCTACTACGCGTATTACCCGTCGCGCCGCCACGTCACCGTGGCGATGCGCACGGTGCTCGATGCGCTGCGCGGGCCGATGGGGAGTTGAGGAGTGCGGACCAACGGTCCGCACCCACCACCAACGGTCCGCACCCACCTGGTGATCAGCCCTTGGCCTGCGCCGCACGCTGCGCGTTGTAGCGCTCACCGACAATCGACACTTCATCCAGCGCCTGCGCGATGCGTTGCAGTTCCTCCGGCGCCAGCTGCAGGTCGGCCGCGCCCAGGTTTTCTTCCAGCCGATGGATCTTGGTGGTGCCCGGAATCGGCACGATCCACGGTGCCTGCGCCAGCAGCCAGGCCAGCGCTACCTGCGCCGGCGTCGCGCCACGTGCGGCAGCGATCGTGCTGATGCGGTCAACCAGCGCCTGGTTGGCACGACGCGCCTCCACTTCAAAACGCGGCACGGTGTTGCGGAAGTCGTTGGCGTCGAAGGTGGTGTCGGCGTTGATCGCGCCGGTCAGGAAACCACGGCCCAGCGGGCTGAACGGCACGAAGCCGATACCCAGTTCCTGCAACGTCGGCAGCAGCTCGCGCTCCGGCTCACGCCACCACAGCGAGTACTCGCTCTGCACGGCGGCCACCGGCTGCACCGCATGCGCACGGCGAACGGTCGCGGCGCTGGCCTCGGACAGGCCGAAGTGGCCGACCTTGCCTTCGGCGATCAGGTCGCGAACGGTGCCAGCGACATCCTCGATCGGCACGTTGGGGTCGACGCGGTGCTGGTAGAACAGGTCGATATGGTCGGTACGCAGGCGCTTGAGGCTGGCCTCCGCCACGGCGCGGATGTTCTCGGGACGGCTGTCCAGCCCGGTATCGACGCGCGCATCCTTGAAGCCGAACTTGGTGGCGATCACCAGCCTGTCGCGGTACGGCGCCAGCGCCTCGCCGAGCAGGTCTTCGTTGGTGTAGGGGCCATACACTTCGGCGGTGTCGAAGAAGGTCACGCCACGCTCGACGGCGGCCTGCAGCAGGGCGATGCCCTGGCTGCGCTCCACCGGTTGGCCGTAGCCATGGCTCAGGCCCATGCAGCCCAGGCCGAGGGCGGAAACCTTCAGGCCACTGCGGCCGAGTTCACGTGTCTGCATCGTCGTGCTCCAGAGGGGGAGCGCTGACGATACGCCTGCAGAGCCCACGGATTGAATGGGCAGCATTGCAGTTGGTCATGACTGGAATTCATCAATACGCGCAGCCGCCCGCCCGTAGAGTCGAGCTTGCTCGACTCGACAAGAACAGTCGAGCAGGCTCGACGCTACGGAACACCCAGGTCACCGGATCTCGGAAATCTCCACGCCATCCAGCCCCTGCGACAGGGTGCGGGCGTCGCCGCCCTGGCTGAGCTTGATGCGCAGGCGCACCTCGTTCTGCGAATCGGCGTAGCGCAGCGCGTCCTCGTAGCTGATCTCGCCCGCCTGGTACAGCTCGAACAGGCTCTGGTCGAAGGTCTTCATACCCAGCTGGGCCGAATCCTTCATCACTTCCTTCAGCTTGTGGATCTCGCCATCGCGGATGTAGTCCTGCACCAGCGGCGTGCCCAGCAGGATCTCCATCGCCACCTTGCGCGAGCGGCCATCTGGCGACGGCACCAGCTGCTGCGCAACCACGCCCTTCAGGTTCAGCGACAGATCCATCAGCAACTGGTTGCGACGATCTTCCGGGAAGAAGTTGACGATGCGGTCCATCGCCTGGTTGGCGTTGTTGGCATGCAGGGTGCACAGCACCAGGTGGCCGGTTTCGGCGAACGCGATGGCGTGGTCCATGCCTTCGCGGGTACGCACTTCGCCGATCATGATCACATCGGGCGCCTGGCGCAGGGTGTTCTTCAGCGCCGCTTCCCAGCTGTCGGTATCGATGCCCACTTCGCGCTGGGTGATGATGCAGCCTTCATGCTTGTGCACGAATTCGATCGGGTCTTCGATGGTGATGATGTGGCCGGTCGAGTTCTGGTTGCGGTAGCCGATCATCGCTGCCAGCGAGGTCGATTTACCGGTACCGGTGGCACCGACGAACAGGATGATGCCGCGCTTGGTCATCGCCAGCGTCTTGATGATCGGCGGCAGGCTCAGCTCTTCCACGGTCGGAATGCGCGTCTCGATGCGACGCAGCACCATGCCGACCTGGTTGCGCTGGTAGAAGCAGCTCACGCGGAAGCGGCCGACGCCGGACAGGCCGATGGCGAAGTTGCACTCGTGGGTCTTCTCGAATTCCTCGCGCTGCGCCGGGGTCATCACGTTCAGGACCAGGTCGCGGCTCTGCTGCGGCGTGAGCGGGGTCTGCGTGATCGGCGAAATCTTGCCGTTGACCTTCATCGCCGGCGGCATGCCCGCGGTGATGAACAGGTCCGAGGCGCGCTGGTGCGCCATCAGCTTGAGGAACGAAGTGAAATCGATGGTGGTCGCGGTGGTGTTCACGGCGGGCTCCCAATGGGGCATGTACCAGGAAACGGTCGGAGGCGGAAACGGCGCGGGAACGGCGGCGCACTGGCGCACGCCGCCCCGTTGCTGCCCCGCCTTACTCGAACAGGCGCTTGTCCTTGGCGTAGTCGCGGGCCTGGTTGCGGGTGATCAGGCTGCGCTTGACCAGGTCCTGCAGGTGCTGGTCCAGGGTCATCATGCCGTACTGCTGGCCGGTCTGGATGGCCGAATACATCTGCGCCACCTTGTCCTCGCGGATCAGGTTGCGGATGGCCGGGGTGCCGACCATGATTTCCCACGCAGCGGTACGGCCGCCGCCGACCTTCTTCAGCAGTGCCTGCGAGATCACCGCACGCAGCGACTCGGACAGCATCGAACGCACCATCGGCTTTTCGCCGGCCGGGAACACGTCGATGATACGGTCGATGGTCTTGGCCGCCGAGCTGGTGTGCAGAGTGCCGAACACCAGGTGGCCGGTTTCCGCGGCGGTCAGTGCCAGGCGGATGGTTTCCAGGTCACGAAGTTCGCCGACCAGGATGATGTCCGGGTCTTCACGCAGTGCCGAGCGCAGCGCTTCGTTGAAGCCATG
This sequence comes from Stenotrophomonas maltophilia group sp. Smal13, assembly GCF_030236855.1. Classification (NCBI taxonomy): domain Bacteria; kingdom Pseudomonadati; phylum Pseudomonadota; class Gammaproteobacteria; order Lysobacterales; family Lysobacteraceae; genus Stenotrophomonas; species Stenotrophomonas maltophilia group sp. Smal13. The sequence continues at coordinate 40,793 of NZ_JASJSQ010000036.1, read as the reverse complement.
CGTATCGCGGTGCACTTCGCGCTGGTTGATCAGGCACTTCTGCGAGGTGTGCACGAATTCGATCGGATCCTCGACGGTGAGGATGTGGCCGTATTCGTTTTTGTTGATGTAGTCGATCATCGCCGCCAGCGTGGTCGACTTGCCCGAGCCGGTCGGGCCGGTCACCAGGATCAGGCCCTGCGGCTGCTGGATCACTTCGCGGAACAACGGCGGGCAGGCCAGGTCCTCGAGGGTGAGCACCTCGGACGGAATGGTACGGAACACCGCACCGGCGCCGCGGTTCTGGTTGAACGCGTTGACACGGAAGCGCGCCAGCGACGGGATCTCGAAGGAGAAGTCCACTTCGAGGAATTCCTCGTAATCGCGGCGCTGCTTGTCGGACATGATGTCGTACACCAGCGCGTGGACCTGCTTGTGGTCCAGGGCTGGGATGTTGATCCGGCGCACGTCGCCGTCCACGCGGATCATCGGCGGCAGGCCTGCGGACAGGTGCAGGTCGGACGCTTTGTTCTTTACGGAAAACGCCAACAGCTCGGCGATATCCATGAGCGGCTACTCCCCAATAACGGCTTCGACTGGAAGGATCTTTCCCCGGGCGGCAGTATAGCCTCCTGATTCAACGGAACGCGTTACGTGGCCACTCCCCTGCCCCAGATCCTGAGCAACCTGCACGCCGCCGCCGAGGCCGCTGGCAGGCCCGACCCACGCCTGCTGGCGGTGTCCAAGACCCAGCCGGCCGAGGCCGTGGCCGCGCTGGCCGCACAGGGCCAGCACGCCTTCGGCGAGAACTACGTGCAGGAAGCACTGGCCAAGATGCAGGCGCTGCAGCACCTGGCGCTGGAATGGCACCTGATCGGCCACCTGCAGTCGAACAAGGCCGATGCCGTGGCCAGCCATTTCGACTGGGTGCAGAGCGTGGACCGTTCCAAGCTGGTGACCGCGCTGGCACGCCATCGCCCAGCCGCGCGTGGCCCGCTGAACGTACTGATCCAGGTCAACATCGACGATGAATCCAGCAAGCATGGCTGTGCACCGGAAGAAGTGGATGCACTGGCCGCCGCGATTGCCGCCGAACCCAGCCTGCGCCTGCGTGGCCTGATGGCGATTCCCGCACCGTGGCCGGAAGCGGAGCGCCGTCGGGATGCATTCGTGCGCATGCGCACACTTTTCCAGTCGCTGGCTGCCCAGCACGCGCGGATCGACACGCTGTCGATGGGCATGAGCAGCGACTACGCCGAAGCCATCGCCGAGGGTGCCACCCTGGTGCGCATCGGCACCGCCCTGTTCGGCGCCCGCCCGGGCCCGGCCTGATTTTCCAAGGAGACTTCCATGGCAGCTGATTCCATCACCTTCATCGGCGGCGGCAACATGGCCCGCAGCCTGATCGCCGGCCTGATCCGCCAGGGCGTGCCTGCCGCGCACATCCACGTGGCCGAACCGGTGGCCGCACTCCGCGAGTCACTGGCTGCCGACTTCGGCGTGCAGGTGCACGACAACGCCGCCGATGCCGCCGCGCACGGCCGCACCTGGCTGCTGGCGGTGAAGCCGCAGGTGCTGCGCGATGTGTGCCAGTCGCTGCAGGCGCTGGCGCAGGCGAACCGGCCACTGGTGGTGTCGATCGCCGCCGGCATCACCAGCGCGCAGCTGGAACGCTGGCTGGGCGGCAATCTGCCGGTGGTGCGCGCGATGCCGAACACCCCGGCCCTGCTCGGCGCCGGCGTGACCGGCCTGTATGCCACGCCATCGGTGGATGCACAGCAGCACGCGCGCGCCGAACAGGTGCTGGCCAGTGCCGGGCGCACGGTGTGGATCGACAGCGAGTCGCTGATGGATTCGGTGACTGCCGTATCCGGCAGCGGGCCGGCCTATGTGTTCCTGCTGGCCGAAGCGATGGAAGCGGCAGGTATCGCCCAGGGCCTGCCGGCCGACGCTGCGCGTGCGCTGGTGGTGCAGACCCTGCTGGGAGCCTCGCGCATGCTTGATGAGGCCGGTGAAAGCCCGGCCGAGCTGCGCCGTCGCGTGACCTCGCCGAACGGCACCACCCAGGCCGCGATCGAGAGCTTCCAGGCCGGTGGTTTCGAGGCGCTGGTGGACACCGCGCTGCGCGCCGCGCAGGTACGTGGGCAGGAACTGTCTGCGGCGAATGATTGATCCCGATGTGTGCCGACCAACGGTCGGCACCTACCATCATCCACGCATGGCGTGGATGTTCATTGCCCCAATGTGGCCATGACGAAATCGACGAAGCACTGCAACCGCGGACGCGGCCGTCGATCCGGCAGGTAGATCAGGTGCATCGGCCGCGGTTCCGGCAGGTAGTCGCGCAGCAGGGGCTTCAACCGCCCGGCCGCGATCTCGCCGGCCAGCAGCGCGGTCGGCTGCAGCACCAGCCCTGCGCCGGCCACGGCGGCCTCGCGCAGTGCAACACCGTCGTTGCAGGTCAGCCGCGCCTCCCAGTCCACCTGTTCGCCGTTGGCCAACTGCCAGCCATGGCCGCCGCGCCAGGCCAGGTGGCTCAGGCAGTCATGCCCGGCCAGATCCCCAGGGGTGCGCGGCGTGCCGCGCCGGCGCAGGTAGGACGGTGCCGCGCACAGGCTCATTGCATACGGCGGCAGCGGCCGCGCCACCACCTCCTGCGATGGCAGCGGCCCAACGCGGATCGCCACGTCGAAGCCATCCTCGATCAGGTCCACGCGGCGGTTGCTCAGGTCCAGCTCGATGTTCAACTGCGGCTGCGCGCGCAGCAGGCCGGCCAGTTGTGGCGCCAGCACACAACTGCCCCAGGTGGTTGGCGCGCTGACCCGCAGCAGTCCGCGGGGTTGTACCTGCAGGCCTGCCACGTCCGCCTCCGCCTGCTGCACCTGCTCCAGCACCTGCCGGCACCCGGCCAGGTAGGCGCTGCCGGCTTCGGTCAGGCGCTGGCGGCGGGTGTTCCGTTGCAGCAGCGCGGTACCCAGGTGCGCCTCCAGTTGCTGGATGTACTTGCCGACCATCACCGCCGACACCTGCAGCTGTTCGGCAGCTCCTGCAAAGCTCCCGGACTCGGCCACGGCGACGAAGGCCTGCATGCAGCGAAGGGTATCCATTGCTAATCCAGAGTTAGGAATCTGCGAAGCATACGCCGCTTACCTAACCCCACTGTGAGGGCGCAGACTGCGCTCATTCCCCCTCTCGCAAGGAACGGCCATGAAGATCCTCCTCGTCGGTGCCAGCGGCACCCTCGGCCAGGCAGTCGCCCACCAGCTCGGCCAGCAGCATCAGATCCTCGCCGCCGGCCGCAACAGCGGTGAGCTGCGCGTCGACCTGACCGACGACGGCAGCGTCGCCGAACTGTTCTCGCGCACCGGTCCGGTCGATGCAGTGATCTCCACCGCTGGCAAGCTGCACTTCGGTCCGCTGAAGGACATGACACCCGAGCAGTTCAACCTCGGCCTGCAGGACAAGCTGCTGGGCCAGGTGCGGCTGGCACTGGTCGCCCAGCACCACCTCAACGCCGGCGGCTCGATAACCCTGACCAGCGGCATCGTCAGCACACAGCCGATCCGCGATGGCGTCAACGCCACCTCGGTGAATGCCGCACTGGAAGGCTTCGTGCGTGCCGCCGCGTTGGAGCTGCTGCCGCGTGGCCTGCGCATCAACGTGGTCAGCCCGAACGTGCTGATCGAATCGATGGCGGCTTACGGCCCCTATTTCCCAGGCTTCGAAGCGGTGAGCGCGCAGCGCGCGGCGCTGGCCTTCCAGCGCGCGGTGGAAGGCATCCAGAGCGGCGAGACGATCACGGTCTGGTAAAAAGGGGACGGAGGGGATTAAGTCGTTAATGCACAAACGACATAATCCCCTCCGTCCCCTTTTCGCGGGTCACTCCCAGCGCATCGGGCCGTCGCCGCGTTCGCCGAGGACGTCTTCGGGGTTGGCCAGGCGGCAGCGCTGCAGCGACAGGCAGCCGCAGCCAATGCAGCCGGTCAGTTCATCGCGCAGCAGTTCCAGCATGTGGATGCGCTCCTCCAGCTCGGTGCGCCAGCGCGCGGACAGCTTGGCCCAGTCGGCCTTGGTCGGCGCGCGGCCCTCGGGCAGGCTTTCGAAGGCACGGCCGACAGCTTCCAGTGGCATGCCCACCCGTTGCGCGACGCGGATCACGGCCAACCGTCGCAGCACGTCACGGCTGTAGCGCCGCTGGTTGCCCGATGTGCGCAGGCTGCTGATCAGCCCCTTGCGCTCGTAGAAATGCAGCGCGGAAACCGCCACGCCACTGCGCTGGGAGACTTCACCAACGCTGAGTTCCTGGGAAACCATTGCTTGACCTAAACTGCAGTTGAGGTGGCATGCTGCTATCTTCGCCGCCAGTTGACAAGCGCGGCCCGCATCTGACTCGTATGTCCCCCACTCTTTCGCCCGCCGACGCCCGTGCGCCGGCTGATACGTCGATCCTGTCTCCCCGCTATCGCGCCACCACCATCGGCATGGTGGCACTGGTGGCGCTGCATGCCTTCGAGGCCCTGGCGGTGGCCGCCGCCATGCCGACCGTGGCCGAGGCGCTGGATGGCCTGCGCCTGTATGCGCTGGCCTTTGGCGGCACCCTGGCCACCAGTGTCATCGGCATGACCCTGGCCGGACGCTGGGCCGACCGCCATGGGCCAGCTCGGCCGCTGTGGTATGGCCTGGGCTGCTTCGTGCTGGGCCTGCTGCTGGCCGGCTTCGCCATGCGCATGGGCATGCTGGTGGCCGGGCGCCTGCTACAGGGCCTGGGCGCAGGCGCGATCTCGGTCTCGCTGTACGTGATGGTTGGCCGCAGCTATCCCGAACACCTGCGCCCGAAGGTGTTCGCCGCGTTCTCCGCCGGCTGGGTGGTGCCGTCGATGATCGGTCCCGCGCTGAGCGGGCTGATCGTGCAGCATCTCGGCTGGCGCTGGGTGTTCCTGGCCGTACCACTGCTGGCGGTCCCGGCCGCGCTGCTGCTGCGCCCGGCGCTGGCGCGCATGCAACCGAGCGATGCAGGAAGCAGCGACGATGGTCGCGGCAACGTGGTGCGTTGGGCCAGCGGCGCCTCGCTGGCGGCGCTGCTGCTGTACTTCGGTGGCCAGCAGCGCGGCCTGCCCGCGCTGCTCTGCATTGGCGCAGCGCTGCTGGCGCTGCTGTTCTGCGTGCACCGCCTGCTGCCGGCCGGCACGCTGCTGCTGCGCCGCGGGTTGCCCAGCGTGATCGCGCTGCGCGGCGTCGCGGCGGCCGCATTCTTCGCCTGTGAGGCCTACCTGCCACTGCTGCTGCAGCGCGAACGCGGGCTCTCGCCCAGCTGGGCCGGCGCGGTGCTCAGCCTCGGCGCATTGGGCTGGTTCGCCGGTTCATGGCTGCAGGGTCACCAGCAGCGCGGCTGGTCACGCCAGCAGCTGCTGCGCGTTGGCACACCGCTGATGACGATCGGTATCGCCGCCACACTGGCCGTGCTGTTCAACGCAGTGCCGCTGCCGGTGGCCCTGGTCGGCTGGGCCATGACCGGCTTTGGCATGGGCATGATCTACGCCAGCCTGTCGGTGCTGACGCTGTCGTTGTCCGCACCGCACGAGCAGGGTGCCAACACCTCGGCACTGCAGCTGAGCGAGGCGCTGTCGGTGACCACCGCACTGGCGGTTTCCGGTGCACTGTTCGCGCTGTTCGTGGAAGCCGCGCCACACACCGGCTACCTGCTGTGCCTGGCGATCACCTTCGGCCTGGCGCTGCTGTCCACGGTGATCGCGCGGCGGGTGTAGCACCGCCGCATTGCGGGATTGCCGGCCAGCGGCCGGCACTACCGGGTACCCGTCCCCATGTCATCGATATCCCGGTGCAGGATGCGCCTCACCTCCAGCACCGCCTGCGGGGTTTCCTGCACGCTGTGGCCGGAGATGATCACCTTCTCCGACAGCGCGCCCGGCAGATGTGCGCTCCAGTACGGCACCAGCCCATCATCGGATTTTTCCACCGGCAGCTCCGGCTTGCGCTGGGCGATGATCGAGTGGTACTTCAGGCCCGCCTCAATCGGCAGCTGTGCGGCCGCCTTCACGAACGGATCGCTGGCCTTGAGGTTGTCGATGCTGTTCGGGATCTTCGGCTTGGCGGTGCCATCGACCTGCTGCTCGGCCTGCGCCAGCGCCATGAACACGTCCTCGAACTTGCCGAGGATTGTCAGCGGCAGGCGTACCAGGCGACCAATCAGGCGACCGACCTTGTTGCCGGCAATGTCGGTGCCCTGGTGCGGCGCGGCGATGAAGATCGCACGCTCCACGTTCGGCTGTGCCTTGAAATGCAGCAGCGGACCCAGCTTGTTCTGCACCCGCTTCAGCCGTTCCCCCTTCAGGTCGTAGTTGGCCAGCAGGTCGTTCCACAGTACATCGCCGGAATCGCTTACCAGCAGGCGCGCCAGCACGCCGCCCATGCTGTGACCGATGTAGACCATGTCCTTCGACGCACGCGTGCTGCCGTTGGGATCGAAATGCTTCAGCGTGTCGTTGAATGCATTGGCGATCTCGTAGCGGTTCAGCGCGATCGGCGCATTGGTCGGGTAATAGACCTGCCACACCTGGAACTGCTGGCGCAGCTCGGGGTCACCCATGATCTCGTTGGCCAGGTTCACCCACGCTTCCGGGCTGCTGGCCAGGCCGTGCAGCATGAAGATGATGCGGCGGTTCGGGTCCCACGGCTGCATCAGGTAGATGTGCGGCTCGCCGATGCCCTCGCTCATGCCGAACAGGGTGCGCAGCGACTGCCGGGCGAAGCCACTCTGCGCCAGCCACAGGCCGTAGGCGGCAGTGAAGTTGCCGGCCAGCGGTACCTGCTCACCGTGCAGAGTGATGCGCTCGGTCGCTTCCGGCGAATAGGCATCCAGCTCGACCCGGCGCGTGCGCATCACGTCTTCCAGGCTGCTGCCCTCGAACCGCAGCAGTGCGGTGACGTTGATCGAGGACATCTCACTGAACTCGGGCACCGAATCGTCATGGCGGTGGCGGCGGCCACGACGCTCGTCGTCCTCGTCGTCCTGCGCGGTTTCAGCCTTCGGGCCGTCGGGCGCGATCACTGGCGCGACCAGTTTCGGCGGGTCCATCACCATCACCAGCTCGGCACCGAAGCCATCGCGGCGATAGGTGCTGCGCAGGCCAACGAAGCTGACCGTTCCCGCTGGCACCAGCTGCGCCGGAATGCTCTTCAGACCCAGCTGCTGGTAGTTGGAAGCCAGCGACCAGCTACCGACCGTGAGCGGCTTCGTATAGTCCTCGCCGGCCAGCGCAGCGGCGCGTGCGCGCACGAACAGCACCACCGCCGCCTTCTCGGCCGCGTAGTTGTAGTAGTCGCGCACCTGCGTCTGGCGGTCCTCGAAGGCCCGGTCGGACGGTGAGCGGCCACTGTAGAACAGGTAGGCATAGGCATAGCGCGCGGCTTCCAGCCAGGCATCCAATGCCGCATCGCTCATCGGCGGGTCGCCTGCGGCGGTCTTCTTTGGCGTCATCGCCAATGCAGCCTTCACCCACAGCTCGGACAGCGCCGACAGCCGCTGCTCGACATTGAGGTCGTCGGTCATCAGCAACGTGCTGCGGCAGACCAGGAAGTCCTTCTCGCACTGCGATTCGTCCAGGCCCGCTGCGCTGAGCGTTTCACGCGCGGCGGGGCTGAGCTTGCCAGTGTTGAGCACATCCGCGCGCTTGTTGACCAGTGAATCACTGGATTTGACCTGCTTGACGGTGACCATCGCGCAGCCGCTGCTGCCCAGCAGCAGGAAGGCGGCGAACAACACCGGCAGCAGGCGCTGCCAGCGGGTCAGAAAGAGTTGGGTCATTACTGCGGGTCCTGCTCGGTGCCGGGCACGCCCTGGCGGATCACGGTGGAGAAATACTCGCCATCACCCAGGTCCAATGCGCGCTGGGTGATGCGGCCCTTGTCGTGCAGCTCGGTGTACGGCACGCCCGGCGTGAGCGCACCGACCTCCTGCGCGTACTCGGCCAGATAGCCGGACAGCAGCAGCCGATAGTCCAACGGCAGGCGCGGTGCGATGTGGCGGGCCAGGTCGAAGACGATGGTCGTGCAGTTGCTGGTCAGCGTGTTGTAGAAGCCCGGCTTGGCATCCAGGTCACGCGCCTGTTCGATGTACGCGGCGAACAGTTCCTTCAGCTGCGCGCGGTCCATGCCATGCAGGCGGTACAGGTAGACATCTTCGCCACGTGCGTTGGTGCGGGTGCGGATGATGTCGGTCTCCTCCGAAGCCACCAGGGTCATCTCGAACTTGCGGAAGAAGCCGCCCAGCGCGGAGAACGACTCACCGCGCTCCTTGCGGATCTCCAGCGAGAACACCACGTGGCGACCATCCTCGAAACCGAACGAGATCAGCGTGTGGGCGATCGCCGGGCCCATCCAGTACGACAGCACCAGGTCGGCCGAGCGCAGCTGGTCCAGGTCGTATTCGCGGCGCACCCAGTGCGCGTCGTAGTCGGTTTCGCTGCGCCAGCTGAAGTCGCGCACGTTGTCCAGCACCACATGGCGCCCGTCGAAGGACACCACATGCAGGCGCTGGGCCACGTCGTCGGCCCATACGCGGTCCTGGCGCGGGGTCAGCAGCAGCCACCACAGGCCGGCCAACGCCAGCGCCGCACCGAAGGCCGTGCCCAGGCGGCGCGAGGCACGTCCCCGCGCGACCCGCCAGGACGCCCACAGCGCCACCAGCAGCCACAGCACGGCCACGCCGGTGGCCAGCCAACCCGGCCCCGGCAGCTGGTAGGCCAGCAGCCCGCTCACCCACAGCGCCGCCAGCGCCATGGCACTCCCTGTCATCCAACGTCCTGCGGCGTTCACTGGCATCCTGTCGCGGTCTCGAAGCCGCATAGTTAGCCACAAGCGGGTTCACCGTGGCATCTACGGACCGTTCAGGCTGGGCAGCGCACCGTCGGCGGCGGCCTCTGCGGCCAGGTTCACTTCACAGGAGCAACGATGGGCATCACTTCCGTGGCCGGCGTTCCGGTCCAACCCCGGCACCGAGCCACCTGCCACTGCGGCACGGTCGAACTGCTGCTGGACCTGCCGGACGGTATTGTCGAACCCCGCCGCTGCGACTGCTCGATGTGCCGGCGCCGGGGGGCCATTGCCGCCAGCGTCAGCCGCGCGGGCCTGCAGGTGGTGCGCGGGCAGAACCACCTGCAGCGGTACCAGTTCAACACCCATGTGGCCGAGCACTATTTCTGTGGCGTGTGCGGCATCTACACCCATCACCGGCGCCGCTCCAACCCGGAACAGTACGGCTACAACGTGGCCTGCCTGGAAGGCATCGACCCGTTCGCGCTGGGTGTGATCCCGGTCAACGATGGGGTCAACCATCCCGCCGACCGCACCGGTTAGTGGCGCGTGCGCCGTGGCGGTGCGGCAACCTTCTGCCAGGGGGCCATGCCGCTGCGGCCGGCCCGCACCGGGCGCTTCAGCCAGGGCCGGCGGGGCGTCGCCTGCGGTTCAGTGGCGACCGGGGGAGGAACAGGTCTGCGGCCGGGCCAGAGATGATCGAGCAGCCACATGGCAGGTCTCCGTGGGGGACGGGGACGACCTACGCTAGCGGCACCTGGGCAAAGAACGGGTGAGGGCGCTGCGGCAGCCAGATGACAGCCGCGCCCCCTCAGTCCTGCGGCCGTGACCGGCCCAGGCGGCGCACCAGCACGAAGAACAACGGCACCAGCACCACTGCCAGCACCGTGCCGGAGACCATGCCGCCGATCACGCTCATGCCGATTTCACGGCGGCTGACCGCGCCCGCACCGGTGGCCAACGCCAACGGGATCACCCCGGCCACGAAGGCCAACGACGTCATCACGATCGGGCGCAGGCGCAGGCGTGCGCCCTGCAGGGCCGCTTCCACCGCTGAACTACCAGCGCGATAGCGTGCCTCGGCAAACTCCACGATCAGGATCGCGTTCTTGGCCGACAGGCCGATGGTCGTCAACAGACCCACCTGGAAGTAGATGTCGTTGACGAACCCGGCCGCGGTGGTCGCCAGCACGGTACCAATCACGCCCAATGGGATCACCAGCACCACTGCCACCGGCACCGTCCAGCTCTCATAGAGCGCTGCCAGACACAGGAAGATGAAGGCAATGGAGGCGATGTACAGCCACAACGTCTGGTTGCTGGCCAGTTGTTCCTGGTAGGACAGGCCACTCCACTGCAGGTCGAACCCGGGTTGATCGGCAACCAGCGCCTGCATGCGCTGCATCGCCTCGCCCGAGCTGCGGCCTTCGGCAGCGCTGCCCTGGATCTGCATCGCCGGCAGGCCGTTGAAGCGCTGCTGCAGTTGCGGCCCGCGCGCCCAGTGGCTGCTGGCGAAACTGGCAAACGACGCCATCTGGCCGTTGCCACCGCGCACATACCACTGGCCGATGTCGTCGGGCACGCTGCGGTAGGGCTGGTCGCCCTGCATGTAGACCCGCTTGACCCGGCCACGGTCGAGGAAATCGTTGATGTAACTGCCGCCCCAGGCCGCCGACAGCGTGGAATTGATGTCGGCCTGGGCCAGGCCCAGTGCGCTGGCCTGGGCATGGTCGATGTCCAGCCGCAGCTCGGCCTTGTCGCCCAGACCGTTCAGGCGCACCGAGGTGAGCCCGTCGTCTTCGCCGGCCACACGCACCACCTGTTCCTGCGCCGCCTGCAGGGCCACGCGCCCGGCCGCGCTAGTGTCCTGCAGCCACAGTTCGAAGCCGCTGGACTGGCCCAGTCCACGCACCGCCGGCGGTGCCAGTACATTGACCTTGGCATCCGGCAAGCTGCGGAAGTAGGCATTGGCACGCGTGATGATCGCCGCGGCGGTGTTGTCGCCCGTGCGCTCATCCCAGGGTTTCAGTGCGAGAAAGCCCTGCCCGGCGTTCTGGCCGGTGCCGGCATTGTTGCGGCCGACCACCACGAACACCACATCCAGGTTCTGCTTCTCGTGCTCCATGAAGTAGCGGCTGATCTGCTCGCCCAGCGCTTCGGTACGTGCCATCGGCGTGCCTTCCGGCGTGGAGAACTGGAAGGTGACCTGGCCCTGGTCTTCCACCGGCAGGAAGCCGGTGGGCATCCGCGCGTACAGCGCGACCATGGCGACCACCAGCAGCAGGTAGAACGCCATCCAGCGCCGCGGCCGGGAGACGACGCCGCCGAGTCTGCCCTGGTAGGCCAACTGGCTGCGCTCGACGCCCCGGTTGAACGCCCGGAAGAAGCGGCCCTGCGGTTTCTGCGCCGAAGACGGCTTGAGCAGGGTCGCGCACAGCGCCGGGGTCAGCGTCAGCGCCACCAGCGCCGACAATGCCATGGCAGACGCAATCGTGATCGAGAACTGCCGGTAGATGATGCCGGTGGAACCACCGAACAGCGCCATCGGCAGGAACACCGCGCCCAGCACCACGGTGATGCCGATCAACGCGCCGGTGATCTCGCCCATCGATTTTTCGGTCGCTTCGCGCGGCGGCAGATGCTCGTCGTGGATGATGCGCTCCACGTTCTCCACCACCACGATCGCATCGTCGACCAGCAGGCCGATCGCCAGCACCATCGCGAACAGGGTCAGTGTGTTGATGGTGAATCCGGCAACGGCCAGCACGCCGAAGGTGCCCAGCAGCACCACAGGCACCGTGATCGCCGGAATCAGCGTGGCGCGCAGGTTCTGCAGGAACAGGAACATCACCACCACGACCAGAACGATGGCTTCGATGAGGGTATGGATGACCCCCTCGATCGAGACCCGCACGAACGGCGTGCTGTCACGCGGATAGGCCACCTGCAACCCCGGCGGGAAAGTCGGTCGCAGCCGTTCGATCTCCGCGCGGACCGCGTCGGCGGTGGCCAATGCGTTGGCGCCGGAGGCCAGGGTAACTGAGAAGCCGGCCGCCGGATAACCGTTGAGATAGCTGCTGGTCTGGTAGTTCTCCGCGCCAATCTCGACCCGCGCGACGTCGCCCAGCAACACCGCCGCGCCATTGGGCAGGGTACGCAGGATGACCGCGCGGAACTGCTCGGGGGTCTGCAGGCGCGACTGCGCGGTGACCGTGGCGTTGAGGCTCTGCGTCGGGCTGGACGGCATCGCGCCCAGCTCACCCGCCGTCACCTGGGTGTTCTGCGCCTGGATCGCAGCGCGAACGTCCGAGGGCATCAGGTCATAGGCGCGCAGCTTGTGCGGGTCCAGCCACACGCGCATTGCGTAAGCCGAGCCGAACACGTTGATCTCGCCGACACCGGGAATGCGGCTGATCGGATCCTGCACATTGCTGACAAGGAAATCGGAGACGTCCACGCGCTCCATGCGCCGGCTGGTGTCGTACAGCGAGACCACCATCAGCGAATCGCCCTGCGACTTGGCGACCGTCACGCCCTGCTGCTGCACTTCCTGCGGCAGCCGGTTGATGGCCTGATTGACACTGTTCTGCACCTGCACCTGGGCGATATCCGGGTTGGCGCTCTGGTCGAAGGTGACCGTGATGCGCGCCTGCCCCGATGACGAACTGGTGGAGGAGAAATACAACAGGTGATCGATGCCTTTGATCTGCTGTTCGATCACCTGGGTGACGCTGTCTTCCACCGTCTGTGCCGAGGCACCGGTGTAGTTCGCGGTGATGTTGACCTGCGGCGGCGCGATGTCCGGGTACTGCTCCACCGGCAGCTGGGTCACCGCGATGGTGCCGAAGGCCATGATGCAGATCGCCAGGACCCAGGCGAATACCGGGCGATGGATGAAGAAGCGCGGCAGCATCTGCTCAGTCCTTCCCGGCCGGTGCAGGTGCAGGCTTCACCCGTACCGTCATGCCATCGGCCAGGCCCTGCGCGCCGGCTACCACTACCTGCTCCCCGGCGGCCAGGCCATCGAGCACCAGCCACTGATCGCCCACCGCACGCGCGGTGCGGAACAGGCGCAGCCGCGCCTTGCCGTCCTTGTCCACCAGCCACGCCTGTGCCTCGCCCTTGGGGCTGCGATCGACCGCCGCCTGTGGCACCAGCAGCGCCTGCTGGCGGGTCCCCTGCCCCACCAATGCGCGCACGTACATGCCCGGCAGCAGCTGCCCATCCGGGTTGGGGAAACGCGCCCGCAGGGTGATGCTGCCGGTTTCCTGCTGCACGTCCACGTCGGCAAATTCCAGCGTGCCGGGCAGCGGGTAGTCGGTGCCATCGGACAGGCGCAGCCGCACCGGTGCTGTGTCGGCCTGCACGCCACCGTCGGCGATGGCGCGGCGCAGTGCCAGGTACTCATTGCTGGACTGGGTGATGTCCACGTTCATCGGGTCCATCTGCTGCACCCGTGCCAGTGGATCGGCCTGGCCCGAGGTGACCAGCGCCCCCGGCGTGAACAGCGCGCGGCCGATGCGCCCGGCAATCGGCGAGGTCACCGTGGCGAACCCCAGCCGTGTGCTGGCCGTGTCACGCGCGGCCTGTGCGGCCTGCGCCGCGGCGGCAGCCTGCTGGTCGCTGGCGATCGCATCGTCCACGTCCTGGCGCGCGGCCAGCTGGTCCTTGCCCAACGCCTGCATGCGCTGCGCCCGCAGGCGCGCGGTCACCGCAGCGGCCTCGGCCGTTTTCAGGTTGGCCTGCGCCTCGTTCAGCGCCGCCTGGTACAGCGCCGGTTCGATCTGGAACAACGGCTGCCCGGCCTTCACCCACTGGCCCTGCTCGAACAACCGCTTCACCAGCACGCCATCGACCTGCGGGCGCACGTCCGATTCCTGCGAGGCAACGCTGCGCCCAGGCAGTTCCTGCTGCAGTGCCAGCGGCTGGCTGCGCAGGGTCAGCACCGTCACCTCAGGCGTCGTCGCGCCGGGCTTGGGCGCGTCCTTGCCGCAGGCGCTGAGCAGGCCGGCCAGGGCGAGCGCCAGCAGCGGCAGGCCCGCGGTTCGCGGCAGCCGCCAGGCACGGTACGGACGGGAGGGGTTCGGAAGGATCATCGGCTGCAGGTTCCACGCGTGGGGGAGCGTTCGGCGCCGAATATAGAAGACGTGGCGGCACGATCCTGCTAAATGGCGCATGAAACATTTTTCATTTGCAGTCGCTGCCCACGATTGCGAGGATGCCCCTGTCCCACTCTGCACACTGGCCCATGCCGCGCGTACTCACCATCGAGGACGATCTTGTCACCGCAGAGGAAATCGCCACCGAACTGCGCAGCCACGGCTTCGACGTGGACCTGGCCAGCGACGGCAGCAACGGCCTGGCGCTGGCACGTGCAGGCGACTACGCGGTAATCACCCTGGACCGCATGCTGCCCGGCATCGACGGGCTGGCCCTGGTCACTACCTTGCGCCGCGAAGGCATCACCACGCCGGTGCTGATGATCAGCGCACTGTCGGACGTGGATGAACGCGTGCGTGGCCTGCGCGCCGGTGGCGACGACTACCTGACCAAGCCCTTCGCTTCCGACGAAATGGCTGCACGCGTGGAAGTGCTGATCCGGCGCCAGGGCCAGGCCGCTGCCATCGACAACGTGCTGCGCGCCGGTGACCTGGAACTGGACCTGATGACCCGTTCGGCGCGACGCGGCGGGCATGAAATCGCGCTGCTGCCGACCGAGTTCAAGCTGCTCGAATTCCTGGTCCGCAACGCCGGCCAGGTGGTCACCCGCAGCATGCTGTTCCAGGAAGTCTGGGGCTACCACTTCGATCCGGGTACCAACCTGATCGACGTGCATATCGGCCGCGTGCGCAAGCGCATCGAACAACCCGGCCGACCGCAGCCGATCATGACCGTACGGGGAACCGGCTATGTCTTCGACGCGCAATCCTGACCACTGGCGCTCTTCCAGCAGCAGACTGCTGGGCCTGTACTGCATCCTGTTCGTGGCGTGGTCGAGCCTGCTGCTGGGCGTGATGTACTGGCGCATCTCGGATTACCTGAGTGACCTGACCGAATCGGGCCTGCAGCAGCGCGCGCACCTTTTCATGAGCTTCGACGGCCCGGCACTGGATGAAGCATTGCGCGACAGCCAGCGCTTCGATCTGCACCAGGTCTATACCTATGGGTTGTTCGACAAAGCCGGCATGCCGATGGCGGGCCCGCTGACAGCGATCCCCGAGGGACTGCCGCTGGATGGCAACTCGCATGCGGTGGACGGTTGGACGCTGGCCGATGGCCGCCACGACAACGGCGGCAGTGCGCTCGGCGTGGTGACCCGCGATGGCCGCACGCTGGTATTCGTGCGCCAGAATGGCAAGCTCATGGCGGTCAACAGCATCATCCTTGATGCACTGCTGTGGGGCGTGTCGCTGACCGTCATTCCCGGCCTGGTGGGCTGGCATCTGCTGCGCCGGCGCCCGTTGAAACGGATCCAGCAGATCGAAGCGGCCACCAACCGCATTGTTGCCGGCGACCTCGGCCAGCGCCTGCCGGTCTCCAGCCGTCGCGACGAGATCGATCGGCTGTCGAGCATCGTCAATGCCATGCTGGAACGCATCGAACAGCTGATGACCGAGGTCAAAGGCGTGTGCGACAGCATCGCCCACGATCTGCGCACCCCGCTGACCCGCCTGCGCGCGCATCTGTACCGCATGCGCGTGGGCCTGGACGAACGGGACCCGCATGCCGATCCACTGGACAAGGCGCTGGCCGAGACTGACATGCTGATGGCGCGCTTCGCCGCGCTGCTGCGGGTGTCGGAACTGGAGAGCCACCAGCGACGTTCGGCCTTCGACGCGGTCGACGTCACCGAGCTGCTGCAGGAACTGCACCAGTTCTACCTGCCGCTGGCCGAAGAGAAGCAGCAGTTGCTGGAGCTGCAGGTGGACCCGAAGGTGGGCCCGCTGCGTGGCGACCGCGAGCTGCTGTTCGAAGCGCTGGCCAACCTGTTGTCCAATGCCCTGCAGTTCACCCCTGCACACGGCCGCATCCTGCTGCGTGCGGTCGATGATCACGGCGCCCCGAGGATCGATGTGATCGACAACGGGCCGGGCATTCCGCCACAGGACCGCACGCTGATCTACCAGCGCTTCTTCCGTGGCAGCAGCAGCGCCGGCCAGGGGCCTGGATTCGGCTTGGGCCTGTCGATCGTGGCCGCCATTGCCGGCCTGCACGGCTTCCGTGTCCGCGCCGGCAGCGCCCCCGGTGGTGGCGCCTGGATGAGCATCCGCGGCGCGACGGACGGCCTGCCCTGACGCCGGGCCAGTGCACCTCAATCGCACTTGGGAATCATTTGTATTTGAAGGCGGGCATCCGGATAATCCGCCGTCACCGCCCTTCCCGGATCACTCCCGATGCCCGCTCTGCCGTCGCGTCCGCTGCTGTACACGCTCGCCCTGCCCACCCTGCTGGCCTCGGCCATCGCCCAGGCCCAGGACACCCCGGCGCCGCGCACCCTGGACAAGGTAACGGTGGTGGCCGAGCGGGCCAGCACCGCGACCAAGACCGACACCGCCCTGACCGAGACGCCGCAGGCGATCAGCGTGGTCACCCAGCAGCTGTTCACCGATCGCGGCGCGCACAACCTGCAGGAAGTGCTGCGCTACAGCGCCGGCGTCACCGCCGATGCGTGGGGGCTGGATACCCGCAACGATGCGACCTCGGTGCGCGGGCTGGACCCGGTGCAGTACCAGGATGGCCTGCGCCGCAGCTACGGTTTCAGCCCCCTCGCCCGCCCGGAAATCTATGGCCTGGAGCGGGTGGAAGTGCTGCGCGGCCCGTCCTCGGTGCTGTATGGTGCCGGCGCCACCGGCGGCATCATCAATGCAATGAGCAAGCGCCCGACCTTCGGCGCCCTCAACGGCGAGGTCGGCGTGCAGCTCGGCAGTTTCGACCGCAGGCAGCTGCAGGGTGACATCGGCGGCGCATTGAACGATGCCGGTACGCTTGCCGGCCGCTTCGTCGGGCTGGTGCGTGAATCGAACATGCAGACCGATGTATTGAAGGATGACCGCGTCTATCTGGCACCGTCGATCAGCTGGCGCGGTGAACGCAGCACCTTGACCCTGCTGGCCAGCTATCAGCATGACAAGACAGGCTCCAGCCAGCAGTTCCTGCCGCTGGCCGCGACCCTGCTTGCACCGCCCGGACGCCGCCTCGACCCGTCCACCTTCATCGGCGATCCCGACTTCGACCGCATCGACTCGCGCGTCTACAGCCTGACCGCGCTGTTCGACCACAGCTTCAACGACACGCTCAGCCTGCGCTCGGCAGTGCGTTACATCGATGGCAGGACCACTCTGCAGCAGATGTACGTGGACAGCTACAGCAATCCGGAAGATCCCTTCATCGACGCCGAGCGGCGCGTGGTCAACCGTACGGCCTATGGCACCCGCCCCGACGTGCAGATCTTCAGCGCCGACAATGCGCTGCAGTTCGACTTCGCCACCGGTGCCTTCCAGCATCTGCTGCTGGCCGGCGTGGACTACAGCCAATACAAGGAGCAGCTGCAGCGGCTGGACGCCACCGGCACGCCGATCGACATCTACACCCCGGTATCGGTCGCACCGATCGTGCGTGGCTGGGATCGTCAGCCGGACCAGACCTCCACCCAGCTGGGTGTCTATGTGCAGGACCAGATCCGCTGGGCCGACCGCATCTCGCTGGTGCTGGGCGCGCGCCGCGACCATGCACGCTCGAAGACCGAAGGCCAGCCCAGCCAGACCGACAATGCCACCACCTACCGCGCCGGGCTGATCGGCGAACTGGGTGCGGGCGTTTCGCCCTACCTGAGCTACAGCGAATCGTTCCTGCCGGTGTCCGGCCAGGATCTGTTCGGCAGCGCCTTCAAGCCGATGCGCGGCCGCCAATCCGAGGCCGGCATCAAGTGGCAACCGGCGCGCAACCTGCTGCTGACGCTGGCGGCGTACCGCATCACCGAAACCAACCGGCAGACCAACGATCCGGACAATGTGCTGAACGTGGTGCAGACGGGGCAGATCCGCTCCAAGGGCGTGGAGCTGGAAGGGCAGTTCCAGTTCGCCAACGACCTGACGGTCACCGCTGCCGTTGCGCGCAACGAGGCCGAGGTCAGCCGCAGCAACTTCGCATTGGAAGTAGGCCAGCGCCTCAACGACACCCCGCAGGACCTGGCCTCGGCCTGGGTTTCGAAGGGCTTCCAACTGGACGATGCCGCACGCCTGCGCCTGGGCCTGGGCGTGCGCCATGTCGGCAACACGGTGTCGCTGGGCAATGGCGGGCGCATCGTCACGCCCAGCTACACGCTGGCCGATGCATTGCTGGAAGTGCAGGTGACCGACTGGACGATGGCATTGAACATCACCAACCTCACCGGCAAGCGCTACTACGCGCCGTGCCGCACCTTTGGCGACTGCTTCGCCGGCTACCCGCGCGTGGTGACCGGCACCATCAGCTATCGGTTCTGATCACGGCCAACGCTGGCCGCCGCAGCAGCAGGTGCAACAGCACAGCGCATGCGGCAGTCAGCAGCGCTAGGACACGCAGCAGTATCGCCAGCGCCTCGGCACTGGCCTGCTGCAGCTGTGCGCCGCTCATCGCCGGAAGCAGTGCCTGCGCCTGTGCCTGCGCCCCCGTGGCCAGATAGGCACCGGCACGCGCCAGCGATGCAGGCGATGCTCCCTGCAGCTGGTAGCCGATCAGCAGCGCAAGCAAGGCAGTGACTGCGGCCAATGCGATGCCTTCACCGGCCACCCGCACGGTTCCGAAGATGCCGGCGGCCATGCCCGCACGCTGCACCGGCACCACGCTGACCGACAGCCCATCCATCAAGCCCCACGGCAAGGCCGTTCCAGCGCCGATCAGCATCAGCAACGGCACCCACTGCGAGGGCGACGGATGCGATGCGTGGCGCGACAAAAGGTACAACCCAGAGGCACAGACCAGCAGGCCCAGCGTACACAGCCGCGTACTTCCAACGCGTTCCGCCCAGCGCGCGGCCAGCATCGGCAGCACCAGCATCGGCGCGGACAGAGCCAGCATCTGCAGCCCGACCAATGTCGCGCTCTGTGCATGCACGCCCAACAGCTGCAGAGGCAACACCACCAGCAGCACCACGTAGCCGAAGCAGGTTGCGACCGGCAGAAGCTGGACACCGAGGAACGCCGGTTGCGAGAACAGCGAGAGGTCCAGCAACGGTGAGCGGTGCAGCCGTTCGATGCAGACGAATACCCCGCCCAGCATCAGCGTCGCCAACAGCGCCAGTTGCACGCGCATGGCATGCAGGCCGAATTCACCCAGCCACAGCAGGGCCAGGGTCAACGCCGCCAGCATCAGGCTGAAGCCCAGCATGCCGCCGACATCCAGCCGCCCGCGTTCGCCATGGCTTTCGGACAACGCGCGCGCGCCCACGGCGAACGCCGCCAGCGTCAGTACACCGCCCGCGGCGAACACACTGCGCCATCCCAACGCCTGCAGCAGCAGACCCGCGAGCAGCGGCCCCAGCGCCAGCCCCGCACCGAATGTGGTGCCCAGCAGGGCGAACACACGGGCACGCACCGGCCCCTGCCAGGCATGCGCCAGCGCAGCGGTGCCGGACGCCAGCGCCGCTGCAGCGGCAACGCCCTGCAGCCCGCGCGCCAGATCCAGCCACAGCAGCGTGGGCGCAAGGCAGACGACGGCAGTGGCGATGCTGAAGCCCGCGGTACCCAGCAGGAACAACCGCCGTCGGCCATAGCGGTCCGCCAGGCCACCGGCAGCAAGCAACAGGCTGCCGAAGGTGAGCATGAAGGCGTTGGTCACCCAGGCCAGCGCAGTCGGCGACGACGCCGCGGAACGGGCCAGCGCCGGCACCGCGACGGCACCGGCCGAGAAGGACAAGGGCAGCGCCAGTGCAGCCAGGCAGACGGCAAGCAGGGCCCAGCGCTGCTGCGTGTGGGAAGGTACGGGAAGCATCGAAACCGGGGCCATGCGGGCCTCCATCCATCAGGGGCATTGATGATGGACAGGCCGCTATTCCTGAAAAACAGGCTCGATGGACGTTGATTGCGGCCCGATGTTCCGTAATCATGCCCCGCATGGATTCCATCTCTGCCCTGCTGGCCTTCGTCCGTACCGCCGAAGCAGGCAGCATCGTCGGCGCCGCTCGCGTCCTCGGCCTGTCCGCGTCGGCCGTGGGCAAGCGCATCGCCCGCCTTGAACAGGAACTCGGCACCCGCCTGTTCCAGCGCACCACCCGCCGCGTGCACCTCACCGACGAAGGCGAACTGCTGCTGCAGCGCTGCCGGCGGGCACTGGATGAACTTTCCGAAGCGCGGGCGGATCTGGCGCAGCGACAGCACGCGCCCAGTGGACTGCTGCGCATCGGCCTGCCCACCATCGGCTACCGCTTCCTGCTGCCGGTGCTGCCTGGCTTCCAGCAACGCTACCCGCAGGTGCAGCTGGAACTGGACTTCAACGATCGCATCGTCGACATGGTCAGCGAAGGCCTCGACGCGGTGATACGCAGCGGTGAACTGGCCGATTCCAGCCTGACCGCACGGCGGCTGGGCGGCTTCCGTTTCATTCTCTGTGCGGCGCCGGGCTATCTGCAGGCGCATGGCACGCCCGGTGATGTGAGCGAGCTGCGCCTGCATAGCGCGCTGCGCTTCCGTTACCCCACCACCGGAAAGCTGCACCCGTGGCAGCTGCCGGGCATCGAAGGCGATGCTGGAGCGCGCCTTCCCACGGCGATGACCTGCAACAACATGGAGGCCGTGCTGGCCGCTGCGATCGGTTGCATGGGCCTGGCCTGGATGCCTGACTTCCTCGCAGCCGACGCGCTGGCCGATGGCCGCCTGCAACGGGTACTGCCTGCACGGCCCACGCACCAGGGGCAGTTCTCATTGCTATGGCCCGGTGGGCGCCATCCCAGCGCACGCCTGCGGGTGTTCATCGACTATGCCGTTGCGCATCTGTTCCAGGGCGACAAGGCGTAGCAGGTCCACAGAATCAGTTGGTGCCCGCCGTCTGCAGGAAATTGCGCAGCACCGGCGATGGCTGTTCCGGCCGCTTGCAGAACGGCAGGTCGAAACGCGCTGCTTCGTCCTCCAGCACGCGATAGACGATCTCCTGCGAACGGAAGCTGGCCATGCTGGCCGGAACGATCGCCACGCCCGCCTCCACCGCCACCAGCGACAGCACCGCGTGCATGCCCTGCGCTTCCTGCACCACGCGCGGGGTGAAGCCCGCAGCGGTACACAGGCCCAGCACCTGCGCGTGGAAGCCGATGCCCTCGGCTGCAGGCCATGAAACGAACGGTTCTTCAGCCAGCATCGCCACACTGACCTCCGGCGCGTCGGCCAGCGCATGAGCGCGCGGCAGCGCAATCGCCAGGCGGTCATGGTCGAAGTCGTGCAGTACCAGCTCGGCGGCGGGAATCGGTGGAATCAACACGCCAACGTCGATGCGCTGCTCACGCAGCCACAACTGCTGCTGGCGCGACGTGGCTTCCTGCAGGTGCAACTGCACCTGCGGGTACTGCTGGCGGAAGCGGCGGATCAAACCTGGCAGGCGGCCATACAGCGCACTGCCGACATAGCCTACACGCAGGCTGCCGGACTGCCCCGCTGCAGCTTCGCGCGTGCGCTGCAACCCCTGCTCGGCCTGCTGCAGCGTTGCCCGCGCCTCCACCAGCAAGGTCTGCCCGGCCACGGTCAGGCCCAGCGTGCGGTTGCCGCGCACGATCAGTTCACTTCCGAGCTCGTCTTCCAGCCGTCGTATCGCCGCGGTCAGCGGCGGCTGCGACATGTGCAGGCGGGCGGCGGCGCGGTGGAAATGCAGTTCTTCGGCCACGGCCACATACTGGCGAAGCAGGCGCAGGTCGATCATCTCGAAGCAGGCAGTGGGAACCCGCCTAGGGTACGCCCTCAGCCGCGCACGTCGACGCTGGCGCGAGCGATGGCCGGCCACTGCAGCGCCACCGACTCGATGCTGTCGGCACTGACCGCGCGCAGATCCCTTGGGTACGCCACATGCTCGGCCTCCTGCAGGCGCAGTGCGTGGAACTGGCCATTGCTTGCGCGCAGCACCCAGCCGCCGTCCTGGCAGCGCGTGGATGCCAGATAGGCCACACCTTGCGCAACAGCTTCCGGATGCAGCTCATCGGGCTCACCCTCGATGCCCCACATGCGCGTCTTTGCCACCGGCGAAACCCCATTGACCACGATGCCATGCTCGGCACCTTCCAGTGCCAGCACATTGACCAGACCGAGCGCGGCCAGTTTGGCCATCGCGTACGCAGACAGCCCGCGCTGTGCGTACTGCGGATACAGCGCGCGATCGGACGTGGTGATGACGATGCGCCCACCGCCCGCCGCGCGCATTGCCGGCCACGCCGCCTGCGCCAGCCACAACGGCGTCTTCGCGGCCAGGCACAGCATCTGCTCCAGCGCTTCGTCCTCGATCGCTTCCAGCGTCTGGTACTCGACCCAGCCGGCGTTGTGGATCAGGAAATCGATGCGGCCGTGCTGCTGCAGCAGATCCTGCACCAGCCCGTGGCAGCCCGTGCGATGGTCGATGGGATCACTGACGGCCTGCACCGATAGCCCCCGCGCCTGCAACGCTTCGGCACTGTGCTGGATGCGAAGCGGATCGGTACCACGGCCATCGGTGCCGGCACCGACGTCATGCATCACCACATGCGCGCCACGCTCGGCCAGCAGGCGGCTGTAGGCCAGGCCCAGTCCACCGGCGGCGCCGGTCACCAGACCCACCTGGCCTTCGAAGGAAATACGCGAGATCGGCTTCATGCGCCCAGCTTCAACCAAGCACGCAGGCCGCAGCCAATACTGTTCACCGCCCTCCACGATACGCGCACGCTATCGTCGGAAAGGGGACGGAGGGGATTAAGTCGTTTCAGGCACAGTAGGGCCGATTACGACTTAATCCCCTCCGTCCCCTTTTTCGCTCAGCGGCTGAAGCGGCGGGCGCCTGCCACGCAGATCACCGCGACCACGGTCACCAGCACCATGCTGAGGCTGACCGATTCGTGCAGCAGCAGCGCGGCCAGGGCCAGGCCAAAGAACGGTTGCAGCAGCTGCAGTTGGCCGACGGCCGCAATGCCGCCCTGGGCCAGCCCGCGGTACCAGAACAGGAAGCCAATCAGCATGCTGAACACCGCCACGTAGCCCAGTGCCCACCACGCCGAAGCACCGACTGCGGTGAACGAGGCCGGGCGCATCAGCACTGTCAGCGGCAGCATCACCGGCAACGCCAGCAGCAGCGCCCAGCTGATCACCTGCCAGCCACCCAGATGGCGGGCGAGCCGACCGCCTTCGGCATAGCCGAGCCCACACACCACGATCGCCGCCAGCATCAGCAGGTCAGCCTGCAGCGAGGCCTCGATGCCGTTGCGCACCGCATAGCCGACCACGCAGGCACTGCCCAGCAGCGAGAACAACCAGAATGCCGGGCGCGGTCGATCGCCGCCGCGCAGCACGCCGAACACCGCAGTGCTCAGTGGCAGCAGGCCGAGGAACACGATGGTGTGTGCCGATGACGCATGCCGCAGCGCGAGCGCGGTCAACAGCGGAAAGCCGACCACCACCCCCAGACTGACCACCACCAGGCCTGGCAGGTCATTGCGCCGCGGCCACGGCTGGCGCAGCAGAAGGAGCAGGCCAAGGCCGAGCACGGCGGCAATGGTCGCGCGTGCAGCAGTGACGAATCCGGCGTCCAGCTGCAGTACCGCCAAGCGGGTGGCCGGCAGGGAGCCCGCGAAGATCACTACACCGATGAAGCCATTGATCCAACCACTCGCCGACCGTTCCACGCCTGTACTCCTGAAGATGCCGGACGATGCCCGGCTGGACCTGTATGGAAGCATCCAGCGCGGAACGACCCCAGCTACAATCCAGTACAGTCGCAAGTAACTGTACTGCCCACACTTCCACTACGGTTCCGCCATGCCACGTTCGCTCACCCGCATTGAATCGGTCATCCAGACCGTCCGCGCCCGCATCGGTGCGCGGGTGGATGGCCCCGGCTCGCGCCTGCCTTCGGTACGTGCGCAGGCGGCGGCGATGGGGGTGTCGGTCTCGACCGTGGTCGAGGCCTACGAGCGCCTGGCCGCCGAAGGCCTGATCAGTGCGCGCGCAGGATCCGGCTTCTACGTCAGTGGGCCGGCCGCACCGCTGGCGCTGGCTGAAATGGAGCCGCGGCTGGACCGCGCGGTGGATCCACTGTGGGTGTCGCGGCAATCGCTGGAAACGCCGGCGGGCCACCTCAAGCCTGGCTGCGGCTGGATGCCCAGTGATTGGCTATATCACGATGGCGTGCGCCGCGGCCTGCGTCGGCTCGCACGTGCCGATGCCCTACAGCTGGTCGACTACGCCGGCCCGCTCGGGCTGCCCGCATTGCGCCAGCTGCTGCAACGACGCAGCGCGGCGCTGGGCATCGATGCGCCGATGGAGCAGATCCTGCTGACCGAATCCGGTACGCACGCGGTCGATCTGCTCTGCCGTTTCCTGCTCAAGCCCGGCGACTGCGTGCTGGTGGATGACCCCAGTTACTTCAACTACCACGCGTTGCTGAAGGCGCACCAGGTGCAGGCCATCGGCGTGCCGTACACGCACAGCGGCCCGGACCTGGAGGCGTTCGCGCAGGCAGTTCAGGCGCATACGCCGCGGCTGTACATCACCAACTCAGGCCTGCACAACCCGACCGGCGCGGTGCTTTCCGCCAGCACCGCGCACCGCCTGCTGGGCCTGGCCGAACGCAATGAACTGATCATCGTCGAGGACGACATCTTCGCCGACTTCGAACTGCAGCCTGCGCCGCGGCTGGCCGCGCTCGATGGACTGTCGCGGGTGATCCACGTCGGCAGCTTCTCCAAGACGCTGTCGGCGGCTTCGCGCTGTGGCTACATCGCTGCGCGCCATGACTGGATCGAGGCGCTGACCGACCTGAAGCTGGCCACCAGCTTCGGCGGCGGTCACCTGGCGATGCAGTTGATGCACATCGCGCTGACCGACAGCGGCTACCGCCGCCACATGCAGTCGGTACGTTCGCGCCTGGCCGATGCGCGCCGGCACACGCTGCGGAAGCTGCAGGCGCTGGGCATCACGCCGTGGCTGCAGCCGGAAGCCGGGCTGTTCCTGTGGTGCCAGCTGCCCGATGGCCGCGATGCCGCCGCACTGGCCCGGCAATGCCTGCGCGAGGGCATCGTGCTGGCACCGGGCAACGCGTTCAGCCAGTCGCAGCGCGCGGCTGACTATGTACGTTTCAACGTTTCGCAGTGCCAGGACCCGAGGATCTGGCAGGTACTGGCGCGCGCGCTGCGTTGAGCTGGTAATGCGCGGCCAGCGCATCCACCACCACACGCACGCCCGGCAACTGGCCGCGACGATGCGGCAGCAGCACGCTGGTGGTCACTTCGCCGGCATGCCACGCCGGCAGCACCTGCTGCAGGCGGCCAGCGGCAAGGGCCTCGGTACACAGGCTGTGTGGCAACACGGTAATACCAAGACCGGCTTCGGCCGCCGCGATCAGCAGCTGCGATTCATTGCCGACCAGCGCCACCTGCGGCTCCACCTGCATGGTGCGGGCGTCGGGGCCGTGCAGCGTCCAGCGCGTTGCATGACGCGCGGTCAGCAGGGCGGCATGCGCACGTAGCTGCTCGGGCGTATCCACTGCCGGCGCGGCTGCCAGATAGCCAGGGGACGCCACCAGCACGATGCGCTCGCTGCCGAGCATTCGCTGCACCAACCCGGAATCCGGCAGCGGACCGAAGTGACTGCGCAGAGCGATGTCGATGCCCTCCTGAGCCAGATCGATGAAACGATCACTCACTTCAACTTCGATGCGCAGCCGTGGATAGCGGCGGGCCAGTGCAGGCAGGCACGCGGCGAGCTCGCCCTGCACCACCGGAATCGAAGCGCTGATGCGTACGGTGCCGCTGGGTTCGGCCTGGCGGTCGCGGACGATGGCCTCGGCGGCCTCGACCTCAGACAACGCTGCGCGTGCGCGCTCGAAGAACTCCTGGCCGACCTCGGTCAATGCGAAGCGGCGCGAACTGCGTTGCAGCAGCCGCACCTGGAGCTGTTCTTCCAGCAGCGCCACGCGCTTGCTCAGGGTCGAGCGCGGCAGGCCCAGATGGCGCCCGCCTGCGGCGAAACCGCCCTGCTCCACCGCAGTCACGAACAGAGCCAGATCGTTGAGGTTGAGCATGCGCAACGTCCACATGTGTGGACTTCAGGATGCCATTCGGACGGCTTCCTGGGCAATGTCCACGCCGGCACGCTTTCCTCACCCGCCGCATCGCGGCTCGAACCGGAAACCTACCATGACCCCGATCCTCTTCTACGGCGTGCCCTCGGGCTGCTCGTTCGGCTCCATCATCGCGCTGGAGTGGCTGAGCCAGCCGTATCACCTGTGCCGCATCGAGATGCCCGGCCAGGTGCAGGGCGAAGACTACCGCCGCCTCAATCCACTGGGCGAAACCCCGACCCTGCGAACCACACAGGGCGAGCTGCTCAGCGAGAGCCTGGCCATCCTCAACCACCTGGCCACGAAGGGCATCGCACAGGGCCTGGGCTTCGCACAGGGCACCTCCGGCTTCGATCGCCTCAACCATCGGCTGGCCTATCTCAACACCAGTTTCTTCGGTGCCTACGCGCCGCTCTGGCACGCACTGGAGCATGCGGAAGGCGATGAAGGCGAGGCGCTGCGTGCCTATGGCACGACCAAGGTGCGCCACGCCCACCAGGCGCTGGAGCAGATGATCGGCACGGGCCCGTGGCTGCTGGGCGAACAGCGCAGCTTTGCCGACGCCTACTTCGCAGGCATCGCGCGCTGGAACGACTATCACCAGGTGGTCGATCGACGCGAGTTCCCAAGGGTGCAGCAGCTGTTCGAGCGCCTGCAGGACGACGCCGGCGTGCAGTTCGCCCACGCCATCGAAGCGCAGCAGCCGGCAACCAGCGGCGGTGGATTCCTCGGCGAGGTGCGGCTGGAAGACGTGCTTGAGGCCGCAGCGGCCTGAGCCCTGTCCTGCCCGTGCGGCAGCGGCGCGCAATGCCTCTTGCGCGCCGCGCTACAGTGGTATGTCCCCCGCTGCAGGAATCCGCGCATGTCCACGTTCTCCGATCCGCAGGCGGTGGCCCGCTATGCCGAAGCGCCGCTGCGCCAAGTGCCCGGCTTCCTCGCCCTGCAGCAGATGAGCCGGCTGCTGCTGGCCGAACGTGTCCCTGCGCAGGGCCGCGTGCTGGTGCTGGGTGCCGGTGGCGGGTTGGAACTGAAGGCCTTCGCCGAGGCGCAGCCGGGCTGGCAGCTGCTGGGGGTCGACCCGGCCGCGCCGATGCTGGCCCTGGCCGAGCAGACACTGGGTCCGCTGATGTCGCGCGTGCAGCTGCTGGAAGGCTATATCGACGATGCACCCGATGCGCGCTTCGACGGTGCCAGCTGCCTGCTGACCCTGCACTTCCTCGATGCCGGGCAGCGCCTGCACACGCTGCGCGAACTGCACCGGCGCCTGCAACCCGGCGCGCCGCTGGTGGTGGCGCACCACAGCGTGCCACAGGACCCGGCCGGCAAGCTGCGCTGGTTGCAGCGCTACGCGGCGTTCGCCGAAGCCTCGGGGGTTGCCCACGCCGATGCGCAGCGCGCGATCGACGCCATTGCCGAACGGTTGCCGTTGCTGTCGCCGGAGCAGGAGGTTGTGCTACTGCAGGAGGCCGGCTTCGACAACGTGGAGCTGTTCTACGCCGGCTTCAGCTTCAAGGGCTGGGTGGCGTACGCCGGATGATGCCTACGGCACCACGGTAATGCCGATGCGCTGCATCAACAGCGCCACCTGCTGCACATCCAGTGTGGCGCCGCGCAGATTGGTGCTGCGCAGGTCCAGCTCGCCCAGCTCCGAGTTGGTCAGGTTGCAGTCGGTGAAGTTGGCACTGTTCCAGTCGATCCCCTCGAACTGGCCACCGGACAGATCCGAACCGGCGAAACTGGCACCGCTCACGTTCGCGCCGTCCCAGCGGTTCTCCCACAGTTCGCACTTTTCCAATGTCACCCGCGAGAAATTGGCGTAGCGCAGATTCGACTTCTTGATGAAGGCACTGCAGAACCAGCTGCGCGTGGTGATCTGGTTCATGAAGCTGGCGTTGCTGAAGTCCGCGCCCTGCGCACGGCACTCACTGATCTCCAGGCCCAGCGCCTTGATGAAACTGAAGTGGCACATGCTGATGTCGCAACTACGGAAGCTGGCTTCCTTCAATGTGGCGCCATTGAAGCGGCAACCGGCGCGGTTTTCAGCGTCGTAGAAGCTGCAGTTGATGAACTCGGTGGCGGTGAGGTCAGCGCCGGAGAAATCGCATTCGTAGAACTGCTGGTCGACCACTTTCTGGCCGGTGTACTGGTCCGCGCCGATGCGCAGCTTGCGGTGAACGGTGGGGGACATCGTGGATTCCATGCCAGGTGCCCCGCCATGATGCCGGGCCGCGAGGGCGATCCATAGACGCTGGCGCGGTCGGGTTCACCGACAGTCCAGCCGATCTGTGGCCACGCCTGCCCAATGCACGTTTTTGCACGTTAATGCACGAACGTGCAGACTTGCGTCATGAGCTCCGATCCCAGCCCCCTCCCCGCCCAGCGCACCCTGCAGATCCTCGAGGAACTGCGCCAGCAGGGCCGCGTGGTCGCCGCCGAACTGGCGCGCCGCTATGCGGTCTCCGAAGATTCGATCCGCCGTGATCTGCGCGAGCTGGCCGCCCAAGGCCTGTGCCAGCGTGTCTACGGCGGCGCCGTGCTGCCGCCCCCCAAGGAACGCCCGCTACGCGAGCGACTGACCCGCGACCGCGGCGACAAGGCCGAGCTGGCCGCCCGCGTCTGCGCGCTGCTGCAGCCCGGCCAGGTCGTACTGCTCGACGCCGGGTCGACCAACCTGGCGATCGCCCAGCAGCTGCCGACCGCTCTCGGCCTGACGGTGATCACCAATGCTCCGCAGATCGCCACCGCCGCCAGCATGCTCGAAGGCACTTCGGTGCAGCTGATCGGCGGCCGCCTGGCCAGCGGTGGCGGCGCGGTCGGCGCTGAAGCGTTGGCGCAGGTGCAGCGCCTGCGCGCCGACGTATACCTGCCCGGCCCCTGCGCGGTGGACGGCGACACCGGCGTGTGGGCAATGGATTCGGAAGAAGCCACGCTGAAACGCGCGATGGTGGCCTGCAGCAGCCGCGTCATCGTCGCCGCCACCACTGAAAAGCTCGGTGCCCGCGGTAACTGGCAGATCGCCAGCCTCGACGAGATCGACGACCTGGTGCTGACCACCACCGCGCCCCCCGCATTGGCGGCGCGCTTCCGCGCCGCAGGCATCGCGGTACACCCCACTCCGCCCTGACCGTACCGCTCATGTCCCTTGCCAACCGCGCGCGTGCCGAACAGCACGCGACCCGCGCTGCGTTCTTCATTCCCGGCTTCGCCACTGCGCTGTGGGCCACCCTGGTGCCATTCGCCAAAGCGCGCACCGACATCAACGACGCTACGCTGGGCCTGGTGCTGCTCTGCCTCGGTGCCGGTTCGCTGCTGGCCATGCCGCTGTCCGGTGTACTGGCCGCACGCCTGGGCTGCCGGCGGGTGATGGTGGCCAGCAGCCTGCTGATCTGCCTGACCGTGCCCGGCCTGGCGCTGGCCGGTTCGGCCTGGTCACTGGGGCTGGTGCTGTTCGTGTTCGGCGCCGCCGTGGGCGCGATGGACTGCACGATGAACGTGCAGGCCGTCATCGTCGAGCGCGAAGCGCGGCGGGTGATGATGTCCGGCTTCCATGCCTTCTTCAGCATCGGCGGCTTCCTTGGCGCGGCCACTATGACCGTGCTGTTGTCCGCACAGCTGCCGCCACTGGCATCGGTGCTGATCGGCGTTGGCGCCATGCTGCTGGTGATGCTGCTGTCGGCGGCGTACTGGCACAGCGAACGCATGCCGCACGACACACCGATGTTGGCCCTGCCGCACGGCATCGTGCTGTTCATCGGCGTGCTGGCGTTCGTCGCCTTCCTCGGTGAAGGCGCGATGCTGGACTGGAGCGCGGTCTTCCTCAGCGATGTGCGTCGCGTCGATGCCAGCCTCGCCGGTATCGGCTATGTAACCTTCACCCTGACCATGACCGTGGCGCGCCTGTTCGGCGACGCACTGGTGGCACGCGTAGGCCGTGAGCGCGCGATCGTGTTCGGTGCGCTGCTCGCCGCCGCGGGAGTGCTGGTGCTGACCCTGGTCACCCCGTGGCAGGCGTCGCTGGTGGGCTATGTGCTGGTCGGCCTCGGTTGCGCCAACATCGCACCGGCACTGTTCTCGCTGGCCGGCCACCAGACCCGCATGCCCGGCGCACTGGCAATCACCGCCGTTTCCACGCTGGGCTTTGCCGGCATCCTTGCTGGCCCAGCACTGATCGGTTTTGCTGCCAACCACTTCGGCCTGATCGCTGCGTTCATCGGCGTGGCCACGGCCTTGTTGCTGGTGGCCGTGTCCACACGTTGGCTGCGGATGTAGCCCAGGGCCTCAGCGCCGCCTGTGCCGCAGCTTCATCCGCAATCGCCGATAGCCGATCACCGTCGCCGTGGCACACAGCGCGGTGCCAGCAGCGCTCAGCAGCAGCAACACCGCCAGCCGGGCACCTTCCTGGCGCAGCATCGCCGGTAGGTCCCAGCTGTGCAGGAAGTAGAACAACCAGCGCCCCACGCGCTCGCGATGCCCCATCGTCAGCAACGGATCGCCCGTGGCCAGATCGAGATAGACGCGCGTCGCCTCGGCATCGCCGAAGTCCACCACTGCCACCGGGAAGCGGCGTACCGCTGCACCATTCATGGCTTCCGGTGCACGCGGATAGAAGTAGGCGTCCGCTGCACGCTGCACCACGAAGCCCTGCATCGGCGCAGCGGACAGCGCACGCACCTTCTGCTGCAGCCACGCTGCCGGCAGCAACCGCGCAACCTGCAAGTGCCCATTGCCGCTGGACACGATGCGGGTCTCGCCCCGCCCGTCCAGCAGCACTGCGAACAGCTCGCCTCCGATGCGGCGCCACTGGATCTCGACTGGTTGGAAGCGCTCAGCATCGGCCACCGCCAGAAGCTTCGCCGGCTCACCCAACGCGCCATCCACCGTTACCGCGCTGCCACGATAGCGTTCAACATCGATCGCCTCGCGCGTGCTGCTGAAGACCCCCAATGGATTCATCGACATCAGCCCGCTGAAGATCCAGGTGAACACGAAGGCCGCAGCCATCAGTCCGATCAGATGGTGCCAGCGCATCCACGGTTCGACGTACGGCGTCTTCGCACCGGAGCGGTAGCGCCCGCGGAAACGCCAGCGCCACACACCCACCACGATGCCGCTGACCGCCGCCACCGTGCACAGCGCGGACAGCACGATCACCACCCACGTCCAGACCGGATCCACCGACTGCATGCGCAGGAAATACAGCCAGTGCAGCCAGGCCCCCACATAGTTCCAGCGCTGCTGCACATGCGGTGCGTCCAGCACCACTTCACCGGTGCGCGAGGACACATACAGGTCACCGGGCTGTGCGCCCCCCACCTCCACCCGGTACAGCGGCCGGTGCGCGTCCAGCGCGCGCGAATGCGTCCAACGGTCCTCTTCCACGCGCATTGCACCGACAAAGGCCGGGCCGCCAGCAAACTGTGCCGCTGACGCTTCGGCGCGCTGTGCCGACACTGGCAGCAGGGCCTGGCCGGTGACGGCTGACCACGCCCCCACGTTGCTTCCCGTGCGCACCACATACGCAGGCTCGCCACGCAGCGTGGTCAGCGCCACGGCCTCCGGCTCGGCCTGCACGGCTGCAGGCAGCACCGACAGCCCGCGCAGATCGCGGGCCTCCAGCAGCACCGGCAATGCCGCCAGACGTTCACCGGGCGTCAGCTTCGGGTAGCCAATGAACAACATCACCATGCCGCTGACGAACCACAACAGCATCAGCAGGCATCCGCCGATGCCGAGCCAACGGTGCACCAGGTAGGTCCAGCGCTTGGCAGTGGATCGCAGCGACATGGTGCGCGTCCTCAGAAGCGATGGTCGACGGTGAACTCGACGCGGCGATCCGCGCCCAGCAGCCACTGCGTGCTGGTGTAGTACGCGGTGGCGTAGTACGCCTTGTCGAATACGTTGAACAGGCGCGCTGACAATCGCGTGCGCGGTGCTGCCTGCCAGGTCAGCGCCAGATCAGTGGTGCTGTAGCTGGGCAACTCCAGCGTGTTGGCATTGTCTGCGTAGCGCTTGCCGACATAGCGAACGCCACCCGCCGCGCTCCAGTCCGGTGCGAACTGCCAGCTCAACCACACATTGGCCAGGCGTTCGGCCACGTTCGGCGGCACGTTGCCATCGCGCGAGACCAGCATCGGCGGCGAACCTGTGGTCTCCAGGAAGTCCTCGAACTCGGCCTTCAGCACCGTGGCGTTGGCATCCAACGTCCAGTGCGGCGCGACGTTCCAGTTCAACGACGCCTCGATACCACGCGAGGTCTGCGCGCCCACCTGCACGCGGCGGTCCGGCACCAGCGGATCGCGGCTGAGCAGCCCGGTCTTGCGGATGCGATACGCCGCCAGCGTCCACTCGCCGCCATCGAAGGCCTGCTTCAGGCCCACCTCGATCTGCCGCCCCTTGGCCAGGTCGAAGGCACCGTTGGCCGGGCTGATCATCAGCAGGCCACTGACCGGGTCCGCCGCCTGCGAGTACTGCGCATACAGGCTCAGCGTCGGCTGCAGCGCGAATACCGTGCCTGCACGCCAGCCGGTGCTGCTGTAGGTCTTCGAGAACGCATTCTGGCCGCTGATCAGATCGGTGCGATCAATGCGCGCGCGGTCGTGGCGCAGGCCACCCAGCACCGACCAGCGCTCGCTCAGCGCCAGCCGGTCCTCCACGAACAGCGCGTACTGCTCGGCACGGTTGCGGTAGCGCGGCAGGTTCGGCGCGTCGCTGGCGAACTGGCCCGGCACCGAATCGAACGGATCGACCGGGCCCGAGCTGCCGGCATAGGTGTTGTTGGTGTGCTTGAAGTGCGCGCGGTTGGCGTCCAGGCCCACCGCGAAGTTGTTCTGCAGGCCCCCCGCCGTTCCCTGCACGCGCAGCGTCGAGGTCAGTCCGGTCTGGTCCTGGTTGTGGGTGATCTCGGTATTGCCAGATCGATCGATCAAGCCGGTAGCGCGGTTGTAGACATAGGCCTCGGCATTGCGCCAATCGCGCTGGCTGTCGATCTGGTAGAGGCGCGTGCGCCATTCCACGTTCGCGTTCGGTGTCCACAGCGCATCAAGCTGGGTCCAGCGGTCGCGATAGCGGATCTGGCTGTCGTCCACGTTGTAGTTGCGGTGGCGCAACGCCTCCAGCTGGCGGCCCTCGACCAGCGGCGTGCCGAAGTAACGCATCGGTTGCTGGTAGCCCTGCGCATGTGTGAGCGTCAGCTGCAGATCCGCACGCGGTTGCCACAGCAATGCACCGGAGAACGTCGCGTCACTGCTGCGCCCACGATCAACCCAGCCACCGCTGTAGTTGCCACTCACGTCCAGCCGGTAGGCCAGCTCGGGCGTCAGCGCGCCACCGCTGCCGAAGCTCAGCCGCGCGGTGTCCTCGCTGCCCACAGTCACGCTGATCTCGTTCTCGATCGCACCGCGCGAGGGCTTCTTCGGCACGATGTTGATCACGCCGCCGATCGCACCGTCGCCATGGATGACCGACGCCGGCCCGCGCAGCACTTCGATGCGCTCGATCGACCAGGTATCGAACGGGAAGGTGATGCCCACGCCGCCGTACTGACGCAGCCCGTCGTACAGCCGCATCACCGAGGCACCGTCGGTGAAGCCGCGGCTGGACAGCGCGCTCAGGCCATTGCCCGGGTGCGGCATGGCACTGATCGCACCTGCCCGGCTGATCGCATCGTTGAGGTTGCTGTCGCCGCGCTGCTCCAGCTGCTCGCGCGAAATCACCGTCAGGCTGGCCGGTGTCTGCAGCACGCTCAGGCCCAACGCAGAGCCTGCGCTGGCGGTGGAAGACAGCTCGCCGCTGCGGGTATCGACCACCCGCACGGTATCCAGCGTGGTCGGTGGTGCCGCATCGGCGGCAAGTACGGGGGCGGTGTGCAGGAGCAACGCGCACAGGACAGGCAGCGTCGCCCGGCGCAGGTGCGCGGAGTTGGGGTTCGTTTTCATTTTTTTCACGGCATGCAAGGCCACCCCGCAATGGCAGGGCAGCAATCAGAAAGGGGCAAACACGCGCGTGCGGGCACCGGCCGTGGCCGGCAACCTCATGGAAATATGTTCAATGCAACGCGCGTGCGGCTCAGGCGGCCATCATGGCTGGCGGCCCACGCGCTCCCAATGTGCCGCTGATCCGTTGCGGCAACGCCCGCACCGCACCGCGCAGCGCGCGGCACACCGGTGCCATCGGCGCCAACAGCAGCACTGCCGCCACCAGCAGCGTGATCAGCCGTGCAGCGATCAGGCAGTAGTCGCAGTCCACGCCCATTTCATGATCGGCATGTGGGTCGGCGGGCGGCTTCTTTGCGGCGTCGCCATGCGGCATCGCCATCGCGTGATGGTCGTGGTGCCCTTCCATCGCGTGCTGCGCATGCTCTGCGTGCATCGCGTGGTCCATCGCCGCCACGGGCACTGCAGCAGCCACGTGACCGTGCGCCAGCCAGCGGCTCACCAGCGGGGCGAGCAGCACCAGCAGCATGGCAAGCCATGCCAGGGCCTGGAACCGGCGGTGGAGGACAGAACGACGCACGCCGCCATTCTACGGGGCCCTGACCAACCTTGGACCCGGTTCAGGGTTTGCCCCCTGCGACACGGTGACGCAGGGCTGTGCTGCCGGCCACAGCGATGGGCACGCCCTCCCTGCGCACGCCCACCACGCTGTGGAACCACGCCATGCGTGGATGCGCTTCGCGCATCAACTCACGTACTGCGCCTGCCCGTTCCCGAACGACCAGTTTTCCCGCTTCACTTCCACCAGGTTGATGAACACATCCTCGCGGCGGATACCCACCGCCGCGTGCAGGCCCTCGGCGATGCCGGCGTACAGCGCCTTCTTCTGCTCCAGCGTGCGCCCTTCGTTCCAGGTGATCTGGATGCAGATGAAATCGTCGGTGCGGTCCACGCCCAGGTAGCCGGGGTCATAGATCAACGTGCCCGGCTCATGTTGCTGGAAGATCTGGAAGCGATCGTTCTCCGGCACGCCCACCGAGCGCATGGCCTGGTAGATGGTTTCGCCGACGCGTTGCAGGTAGTCGGCGGATTTACCTTTGCGAAGATCAATGCGGGCGAGCGGCATGGTGGCACTCCAGAGTGGATGGGCACGGCGACGGGCTGAGACTACGCCTGCCCGGGGCGGCGGGACAGCGCAGGGATGGAACCCTCTGCTTCCATTCGTGGCACGGGCCCGCCCACGTGCGTAACGAAGGCGACCCGGACGAACAGTTGGGCGCCTTCCACACCGACGGGCTGATCGTGGCCGCGCGACAGCTGGTACGCGAGGCACATCATTGCCTCTCCGGCGACGACGCCTGACCGGCCCGGATATGCGCCCGCTACAATCGAGCAGGGAGCGCAGGAGACCGCAATGGACGCCGAACACCTGGAGTACTTCAAGGCCGCACTGGAAGGCCGCGCAAGCGTGGGCTGGAACGTCTGGTTCACCGCCAACCAGCAGGCGCTGGCACAACACCTGAGCCGTCCTGCACTGCTGCGCTTGAAGTTCAGCAAACTGGATGAAGCCGAACGCCTGCTGGCCGAGGCCGGCATCGTGCCCTGCAGCACAGCGGGCAAGCGCTACGAAATGTACTGCGCGCAGTTCTCGGCGGACGTGGTGGACGCGAACGGTCGCCCGCTACCGGCCATCTGGCGCGCGGCGCACGGCGGTGCCATCGGCCTGCTTGCCGATGGTGAGCAGGAGGCCGGCCAGGCGAAGCTGCTCGCGGAGTTCCGCCGCGTCCGCAAGCGCGGACTGCAGCAGGCCCATGAATGGTTGGCCGATCTGTGCTTTGAAGGCGAGATGGAACTGAGCGGCGGCAATGCCGATGTGGGCCGTAGCCTGCTGGCGGTGGTGGTGCGGGCCGGCAGCGGTCACGACCTGCTGGATGCAACCGCGATGATCGCGCGCGAGCTGCTGGAGGACCTCGGCTGAAACGGTGATCGCTTCGGCGGGTACTACGGAATCACAGGCAACAAAAAAGCCCCCATTGCTGGAGGCTTCTTTCGTTCTGCAACATGGTGGGCGGTACAGGGATCGAACCTGTGACCCTTGCCGTGTGAAGGATGGCATGCACCCTTGCAGCACGGTCAATCCACCGTGAAGCCCTGAATCTATAGGGTCGTTGCGTATCGTTCGGTTTGGCTACACACTGCTTTTTGCAGGAGATATGCAGGAGCAAGGTGATGCCGAAGGTGACGAGAGAGGCACTGACACGGAAAACCGTAGACGCAGCGAAGGCCACAGGCAGGGCCTATCGTCTGCGCGATGCGACAGTTCCAGGCTTGGTGCTGCGCGTGTCCGCCGCTGGTGCCAAGTCGTGGGCGATGGTGTGGGGCCGCGGCCAGGAGAAGGCCTTCGCCAACTACCCGGCTACGACGCTGGAGGGGGCCCGCGAGGCTGCCCGCCGCCTCTCCGCCGAGATCGACAAGCACGGTGCCCCGCTGGCCGTGGTGACGCCCAAGAGCGAACTCACGGTGGCCGATGCCTGCCGCGACTACGTGACCGCCTTGGAGAAGGACGGCCGCAAGACCGCATCGGACGACGCCAAGCGCCGGTTTGAGCGCTGCCTCTATGGCGACAAGCTGGGCAAGGTGCGCCTGAAGGATCTCCACCAAGATCACGTCGAGGCCTGGCGCGATCGCGTGGAGAAGGGCGACCTCCCACCGCTGCCAGTGAAGCGCGGCCGGCCGCCAGTGGCGAAGCCCTTGGCGCGCTCCAGCATCAACCGCATCCGCACAACGCTGGTGGCCGCACTGAACCACGCTGTCGCTCGCCGCAAGGTTTCGCCTGACCTCGCATTCGAATGGAACGCCGTGAAGCCGCTCAAGGACGCCGGGCAGCGCCGTGGCCTGTACCTGGAGAGGGAGCAGCGCCGCGCGCTACTGGAGGCCGCTGAGGGGCCGGTGCGCGACCTGATCGAGTGTGTGGCGCTGACCGGCTGCAGGCCGGGCGACCCGTCGCTATGTCTGCGCTCGGATTTCGACGGACGCACCGCGAGCGTGAGGTTCCGCAGCAAGGGCCACGACCGCAAGATCCCGCTCTCGCCTGCTGCCACTGCGCTGTTCGACCGCCTGGCCAAGGGGAAGCTGCCCAAGGCACACCTGTTCACCCAGGACGGGAAGAAGGCGTGGACGCCCACCGACTGGAGCGAGCTGGTTCGGGATGCCGCTGCGCGGGCCGGACTGCCGGCAGGCGTGACGCTCTACACGCTGCGCCACTGCTGGATCACCGACGCGATCGTGGCCGGCATGGACCTACTGACGGTGGCCAAGCTCGCCGGCACGTCCCTGGCGATGATCGAGAAGCACTACGGGCACCTGGTGCAAGGCGCTGCGCGGGACAAACTCGCGCAGGTGCAGTTCCTCTAGATCAAAGGTCCGGAATTCCGTCCGGAAATAGCCTGTCTGCAATGCTGTCATGCAACCTGCAGATGTCGAGGATCAAATCGGCCACGCGGCGCCCCTCGCGTGCCTCACGCGCAATCGCTTCATGCCAGGTCCGGCGTGCGTCGTCTGTCGCCTTGGCTTGGGCTGGCTGATCTTGAGCACCAGCAGAAGCTTGTGCGTACGCCCAGTACGCGCTCTGTGTCGTCGCTTCCGCTGCGGTAAGCGCTGCCATCCCGGCAATGAGCGCGGACAGATCCGGCCCTGCGTTCAACGACTGCTCCAACCGAGTCACGATCTCGGAATTCATCGACCGACCGCTCGTTTCCGTGGCGGCTACCAACTGAACCTGCAGGTCGGCAGGCATTCGAAGTTGCGTCTTGATGGGGGTTGATTTGCTCATGGCCGAAGTATGCCACTGAAACAGTGCCAAATCACTTGACACTGGAATAGGTGCAGTGCAATGTGCACCTACGGTAGTGGCATGTCGCCACTCGTAGGAGCAAAAACCATGAGCAGCCCCGTTCAGAAAAGCCAGATCGCGGAACGTCTTAGCTACAACGTCGAAGAGGCGCTGGCGGTCACCGGGCTCAACCGAAACGCCTTTTACCGCGCGATCGGCGCGGCGGAGATCAAGACCTTCAAGGTTGGTCGACGACGGATGGTCTCGGCCGCCGCACTGCGCGATTTCATCGCTGCGAAGGAACGTGAAGCCGCCAGCAACGCTGCGGCGTGAAGGGGGTTGCGTGTCTGCGCGTCCACAAAAGAAAACGGCCCACCCGGTAGCAGCCGGAGTGAGCCGTCGAAGCCAACGAACCCTTACCAGGAACGTGACCATGCGAAATACTCTACACCAATCCGTCGTCGGATCCATCGCGCACTCCCCTGACGCCCATCCAGACGACTTTGGCCCCGGCAAGTTCTGGGACGGGGAAGGCGACTACCTGATCGCCCCGACCACGACCTGCCGGGCTGCCCTTGGCGACCTGCGCTGGATCCTGGCCGGTACCGAGCAGGTTCTCCTGCTGATGCTGGAAGACGCCCGAGGCGGCGATATGCAGCTGTACCACCTGCTCCTGCAGCAGGTGCAGATGGGACGCAACCTGGTGCGTGAGGCCGAACGGCTGCAGGACTTGCAGGAATGCAGTCACCAGCAGGTGGCCGCATGAGCGCCGCCAACCAGTACCAGCGCCCCGCCGGCGCCACCACGGCAATCGAGTTCGCCTTCGTGTTCGTTCGCTGGGCACGCGATCGCCAGCGGCCGTTGCGCGCGCGCGATCTCGAAGACCGATTCGGCATGAGCAGGGCCACCGCGTGGCGCTACCTGCGTGCGTACCGCGATGCTCAGTTGGAGGGCCGCTCATGAACTGCATCGTGATCCCCTTCCCGGCCGCGCGCATCGTCCGGCTGCCGAGTGACCGAGGCGACCAGCAGCGACCGTCCACCGGTATGTCCGAGGAACGCCTACGAGCACTCGCTGCTCGCATGGTGGAGGCAATGCGAGTGCAGGAGAGCCGTGCATGAACGCCCTCCTGCGCGACGAGCTGGCCGACCTGCTGCGCGAGCATACCGAGCCCGACTCAACCCTCCGCGAAGCCGCCAGAGGCGCCCTGCGCGCCCTGGAGTGGGCCTGTGCCCTGCGGCCCGACTTCGCCCCCAACCGCGACGCCCTGCGCGCTGCACTGCATGAGGTGACCCCGTGAAGCGTTCCCCGAAGAAGAAGCTGTTCCGCTCACCGCCCGGCACGTCGCCGATCAAGACCATGCGCGACACGCTGGCGATGATCCAGGCCACCGACCTGACGCTGCTGGCCGCACACCCGGTAGGCAAAGCCAACCTGCAGCGGATCCACACGATGGCCGAGGCCAAGATTGCCGAGCTGCGCGAAATGTTGGGCGTGGCCGAGCAGATCGAACGCGCGTACGCGAAGGCGCTGGCCTCGAATCTGGAGGCCTGACGTGACCGACGATCTGTCCGACGTTCTGAAATACGCGGCAAGAAATCCGCGCGAGACGCACCTGTACCGCGACGCGATCACCCTATCCTCCCGCATCGTGAAGCGTTACGAAGAAGCTGTGAGCGTGGACGTGATCCATCGCTCACAGGTCGGAGCCTGTATCCCGTTCACTGCTCTCCCAAAGCACTACCAGGGAAAGAAGGTTCGGATTGTCATCGTAGATCCGGCCTATGAGTGAGAGGGAAGCCCGCAAGCAGGCCAAGAGGCGGATGCGTACCAGGGGGCGTAGCAGCACTGTCTACGTCCCCATCTCGCCACACGTCCGGCTCTATGCGTGGGAGCTGGATTGCCCTGCATATCGCACTCTGAGCCCTGAGGCGCGGGCGCTGCTGGTCGAGCTGCGGGCGCTCTACAAGCCCAGCAACGGGAAAGAGATCTTCCTCAGCGTGCGTGATGCGCGAAAACGCCTGGCCGGCATCGGACAGGCCAAGGTGCAGGCCGCCTTCGCAGCACTGATGGAACGAGGCTGGATCGAAGAGGCGAGCAGCGGGAGCTTCGACCAGAAGACTGGAACAGGCCGAGCGAGATCCTTCTTTCTGACCAACATCGGACCGGCTGGTGATGAGGTGGATGCCAAGAAGACCTACATGCAATGGAGACCACCAGTGGACCCATACGCCGGCGAATGCCAAAAAAACACGGTACTCAGGGCGAGTACGGTAGCGTACTCAGGGTGAGTACGGTCATGTTTGGTCGTAACGAGAACATAACGAAAGCGTACTCAAGGCGAGTACGGTTGAGCCTCATTTCGGGGCAAAACCGTACTCAAGGCGAGTACACAGATAACTACTACCAGGCGGTAGCCGGAAAGGCGCACGCCGCTGTTGCTTCGCCGCTGTTGCTTCACCGCTTTGAGGGCATCTGCACTGCGGGCGGTCCAATTCGTTCGATCGATGACCATTCGTCGAGCCCTCGTCGAGCGATCGTGCTGGTAGCAATGCTGCTAGCAGCGAAATCGATGCTGGTAGCAGAAGCCCCGTCGAAGCCCCTTCTGAAAGGCTTGCAGGAAGACTTTGCCAAAGCCTTTCGAACCGTTCCCCCAACCGTTACCCAAACCGTTTCGGTGACCCAATGACCAACAGATCCTTGCTCGTCGCGCTGACGAAGCGCGCGCTGGCCAAGCAGCTGATGCGTGCCGGCTCCCCGAAGAAGGAGGCTGAGGCTGCTGCCTCCCGCTTACCCCACCGCCTGCAATGGGCAAAGCTCCCACAGCATGTGCAATCCGAAATTGCCTGGAAGGCCGCCACCAGCAGGAAAACCCAAAGATGAGCAACATCAACGACCGAATCGATCGCGCGGCACGCGCATTCAATGCCGCAGCTTCCGAGCTTGCAGACGCTCTC